>CAINFV010000162.1 GCA_903848235.1 Chlamydiia bacterium
CCAAAAGGGTCTTGAATCTTGTAGGTGAGATGCCTCCACGCGAATCGACAGCAGAGCTGCTAGGCTGTCGTATCTAGACAACCGTTCACAATGGCCTGAAAGGGCTATATGTCCACATTTGTATAGATTTTTAGAAGCGGTAAGAAGGCGAAATGCCTCATTATCATCACGAGGAATGCCGTCTCCAAAAAGGTACATCATTGCAAGATAATATTGCCCAAAGGTATTGCCCAGATTCGCAGAAAGCTCATAGAGCCTAAAAGCTTCTCTGTCATCTTTCTCAACTCCTAATCCAAACTGATACATCAATCCAAGAGACCACTGTGCTTCGGAATCCCCAAGCTCAGCAGCACGACGATAATAACCAACAGCGAGACGATAGAAGTGATCGACCTCTTCGTACCTTTCCCGGGAATCGTTATGAATAACGCCGTTAGCTTTTTTTTTGTATATTGTTCCAAGAGCATAAAGAGA
Source organism: Chlamydiia bacterium (assembly GCA_903848235.1). Taxonomy (GTDB): domain Bacteria; phylum Chlamydiota; class Chlamydiia; order Chlamydiales; family FEN-1388; genus CAINFV01. Next base: position 475 of record CAINFV010000162.1, read on the forward strand.
AGGAGCATCACCTTTCTCAGCAGCAACAGCAATTTCTCGGAACGCCTCAGAGCCGCCGCTCATCGCCATGCGAAATATTTTTTCGAATAAAGAATCAATAAGGCCAGGACGCCCAAGTTCTCGCGCAACCATGATGAGGCTTCCCCCAGGCAGACGCAACGCTTTACTTAGAACCTCTCGCTCAGCATCTGTCTCATAAGGAAGTCCTTCCACAATGGACTCCATGTCCACTGCTTCATCCATTCGTCTAGCAGAAGTAGAACATACCATAATTGACCTCAACGATTTTCTAAGCTGGTCAGAAGTGGCATCAAACAGATTCTTTTTTTGTTATCGCGCCATGGATGGAGGTAGAGCAATCGTCGCCACCTATGTATTCAGCGCGAAAAGAATATGCGTTGTCGGCGGTCTTCTCATACACTTCCATGCCTTCTAATGTCCCGTGATGGGTAAATTCCCATGCCACCTGCCGCTCATCACTAACTCCCTCTCCAGAAAACACGCCGATCACCTCGTTTTCTAGGAAAAGCTGAAATTCTCCTGATGGCTGCTGCGTAATGGTGAAGACATTAGTCTGCGCCTCTTGCCCCGGTATCTCTACGTGCTGCACAGCACGAAACCGCTGCTCTCCGAGCGAGGTGACGATCCAAGAAGTCGTAAACTGCAGCACTTCAGGGCTGATAGAAAATGTGACACGGCCTGTACCGGTCCACTCTCCTTCGTGAAAAAGAAAATGAGTAGTCAAAACATGAACCTCCGACTATAGACACTTTGAGTAATTCCAAGCGCTGCCATGGTAGCCGCCATCGACGACCCCCCATAGCTCATGAGAACCAGCGGCACCCCCGTGATAGGAAAGCACCCTGTCATCATCCCAACGTTCACAAGAACGTGCACAGCAACATATACCGCAATCCCAGCAGCAATCAGCCGTCCAAATGGATCTTTAGCCGCCGCTGCCGCCTGAAAGGTGCAGGCGATAAGGGCGTAATACATGGCAAGCACCGCACATAATCCTACCATACCAAACTCCTCACCAAAAGCAGCAAAAATTGAGTCCGTGTAGGGAGCGGGAAGTGAGCCCCCGCGCCAGAACTCTCCCTGCCGCCATCCTGTGCCAAAAGGCCCTCCAATGGCAATCGCCGTCTGGGAGGCATGCTGGTGGTGGGTATCTGGGTTGAGCCGTTCGAATTGATATTCCTTAAGGACTCCCGAGAGATACGGACGGAGGCTATCATGGGAGACTAAGCCTGAGAAGGTCAGACAGATAAGCAGAAGAATCACCGCCCCGGGGATGCACAGCACTCTGAGAATATTCTTGGAAATACCGCCAAAATAGAACATGACAAGCGCCATGGGATATAACACCGTTGCAGTCCCTAAATCAGGCTGTTTGACAATCAAAAAAAATGGGATCAGGACAATAGTCCCAGCACCAACAACCGTAGAAAAGGACTCAGCAACTCCTGCACGGCGTTCCAAAAACCAGCTCAGCGCCACGACGACGGCAAGCTTAGCAACTTCTGACGGCTGCAGGCTAAAGCCAAAAAACGGTAGGCGATACCACCGCTGCACACGAGCGATAGGGTCAGTGAAAAACAACCCTATCAGCGCAATGATGCTAATGGCATAGATAGCCCATGCCCACTCCCTCAGCTTGGCATAATCAAAACCAGCAGCAAAGAAAAAGCAGCCCCACCCAAAGGCAAGCCACTGCAGCTGGCTTTTTACAGCAGGAAGAAAGAATGTAGCCTCTTCAGGCTCAAAGAGAAATTCTTGGGAAAAAGCAGAAATCGTCAACAGGCCGCATGCCTGGAGAAGAAGCATGATGCCTACGAGACGAAAGTCAATTCTCGGAAGATACCGTACCGTCCACATAAGCTGTAGCTGCCTTGTTCTAAACCAAAAACAGAACACATGATAGAATCTGATGAACTCGACTTTGCAAAGTCGAGACGAAGACTACCTGAGAATTTTGGAGAATGGCAACCTTCTTTTTATGTATACGTTGATAGATCTCGACAGCATTGACTCGACCAACAGCTTCGCTAAGCGTGAGGCGGTCTCTTTTCGTGATGACAGCCCTACGTACATCACCGCTCATGAGCAGGTGGGGGGAAGAGGCCGCTTCGGCAATAGCTGGGTCTCCCCAAAAGATCAGAATCTGTATCTGACGCTAGCAGAACCGGTGCGCCCTCAGCTTCAGCTTACGCACTATTCGTACATTGCGACATGCGCCGCCGTCTCTGTCGTCCACTCCTTTGGCATTACGCCTCATGTAAAATGGCCCAACGACCTATTGGTGGATGGAAAAAAGATCTGCGGCATCCTCGTAGAAGGCACTTCCAAAGGGGTTGCACCATGGGCCATCGTCGGCATAGGCCTAAACGTTAACATGGACCCAGCCCTTCTACGCGCTATCGACCGCCCTGCTACCTCATTGCAAGAGATGATACGTGGTGTGATTTCACTCGAAGAGGTGAGGCAGAAGATGATAGAGGCTCTGCTCAATACCATTATATGGGCCTGCCAAGACCCACAGCGCTGCCAGCAGCACTATCTATCGCTCTGTTCATGGATGAAGGGCACGCACGCTGTGGTACAGACAGCGACAGGGACTCTCCATGGTACTATCGAAGGGTTTTCGTCAGAAGGATTTCTGATACTACGGACTGTAGAAGGAAAGCAGATCTCTGTTGCTCAAGGCGTTATTGAAAACTAGTTTTTTAGCTTGTCGGCAGATTTCCAAGTGACGGCACTACCAC
>CAINFV010000163.1 GCA_903848235.1 Chlamydiia bacterium
CAAAAAATGCTAAAGTCCAGTTTTAGAGGCTTTTGCAAATCTAGCCGCCGCGAGCAGAGCGCGGCCGCTCGGTTTGCAAAAGCCTCTTTCGTTGAAACCCAAGCCTTGACAAGTGTAAATGCGATTCTTGAACAAGAAGAGGTATACTAGCTCTCTGCGTCGTCAGCAAAGAGCATCGAATGGACGAAGGTCTTTGGGTCGAAGGGCACGAGTGAGTCTAATGACTCCCCAACGCCGACAAACTTCACAGGTAGTGAGAGTTGTTTTTGAATGGCAATAACCACTCCACCTTTTGCAGAGCCGTCAAGCTTGGTAAGAATTAGCCCAGTAATACCCATAGAGTTGTGGAATGACTTTGCTTGCTCTATGCCGTTCTGCCCTATAGTAGCATCAAGGACCAGGAGAATCTCATGCGGTGATCCAGGGAGTGCTTTGTGACAGGTTTTCTTGACTTTTTCCAGTTCTCGTAGAAGATGTAGTTTGTTTTCGAGCCTTCCTGCAGTGTCGATGAGGAGAACGTCGACCCCTCGTGATGTAGCTGCTGTGATGGCGTCAAAGGCAACGGCAGCAGGGTCTGCCATATTGGCGGCATGGATGATGTCGACCTGTAGGCGTTTGGCCCAGATGCCAAGCTGCTCTTGCGCTGCTGCACGGAACGTGTCGGCCGCCGCCAGGAGAACGGTTTTCTTTTGTGCTGCAAAGCCATGAGCGAGTTTGGCGATGGTTGTTGTCTTTCCGCTGCCGTTGGAGCCAATGACGAGGATGACAGTAGGCCCATGGGAGTTTTCTGACAGCTGAAACTGAAGCCGGTCCATCTCATGGGTTAGTGTCTCTTCAAGACAGGACAGCAGCGTGTCAACGGTGGCCTCTGGGTGTTCGCGTACAAAAAGGCGAATGTTGTTGATACTATCTTGGATGACCGCGACGCCGAGGTCTGCCTCATAGAGAATTTCTTCAATCTCTTCGAGAAGACTGTCATCAACTTTTCTTCCTACCAGTGCCTTAAACTTTGACGTCAAAGCATCGCGTGTTTTTGTCAGTGCGGTGCGTACTGCTGCCCAGCTACTTTTTACCCATCCAAAAACCATATAAAAAAGCCTTACAAAGGTTGATATTTTGAGCCTGTTGTAAATGGCTCGTTTGTGATTGCGGTGAAACAAGAGCCCAGTACAAGATACGACATTATATACCTATTTACAAATGCCGTTTTCTGCAAGGAGAATGATGACGTGGAACTCCATGAGTATCAAGCTAAGTCATTGCTCACGCGTTTTGGGGTGCCCAGTCCGCCATATATCTTGCTCGAGGTGGAAAGTGACATTGAAAATGCCATTTCGAAATTTGGCGTTCAACCACTTCTTGTAAAAGCCCAGGTACATGGGATGGTGGGCGGGGAAAGAGGCGGGGTAATTGCTGTAGGGCGCCCAAAAGAGCTCTCTGAAGCCATCAATAAGCTGCTTGGGTCTAAGATAGTGACTTCGGAAAGCGGGCCGGATGGATTTACAGCTTCTAAAGTCTTGGTGATGTCAGCGCCAGCCATCGTCAGGCAATTTCAATTGAAAATTTCTCTGACATCAAAAGGCGATATTGGGATTACAGTCTGCCAGGAAGGAGGCAAGCTTTTTACAGAACATCCCTTCGAGGGGTTAATTCGGTCCTTTCAAGAGAATCGACTAGCAGCTGCCTTAGGGATACGAGGGGCTAATGCGCTCCATTTTAAAAAGGTTCTTGAGGGGGCCCTCCGTGCATTTTTATATTTAGACGCTCTTCTTATAGAGATTGATCCGTTGGTTGTAACCGAGAATGGGATCTTTCAGGCGCAGGATGTACGAATGGTAATCGATGATTATGCTCTGTTTCGGCAACCTGAGATCCTTCATATGAAGGATATATCGCAGGTTGGCCCTCGGACGCGGATTCCCCCTTATGTATGCTTGGAGATGGGAGGGCAGATTGGCTGTTTGAGCAATGGCGTTGGCCTCTGTCTTGCCACGGCGGATCTCATACGTCTCTTTGACGGGACTCCTGGAAAAGTAGTGAATATCGGCAGTGAGCTTTCGGAAGACAGACTTGTGGAAGGGCTGAGGATGTTGCAGAAAGAACAGTATAGGGTATTGTTTGTGAATCTCTTCACAGGAATTGTCGATGGAGAGCATATAGCACAAGTTCTCAAGCAAGAGATGACTGATGTCCCGATGGTAGTTCGCCTCGAGGGGACGCATGCTACTGGGGGGAGACTGCTGTTACAAGGGCTAGATCCTCAGTGTGTCGCAACTGGTTCTCTCGATGAGGCGGCAGCGTGTGCTGTGCGCCTTGCAGGAGAGGAGAGAGGCTCTGTGGAATCGTGAACAAGGAGGCCAAGCCGTGCCAATTCTCGTTGACCGTTCAAGTAGGGTGATCTGCCAAGGGCATATCAGTGAAGAAGAGGTCTTTTATATCCATCAGTGCAAGCTCTACGGAAGCCAGGTTGTGGCATGGGTCAAAGCAGGGAGCGGTGGCAGTGAAAAGCTCGACCTTCCTGTCTTTGATTCAGTGCGGGAAGCGCGACGCCAGACAAGTGCTACGGTATCTCTTGTTTTTGTAGAGCCAGGGGCTGTCGCTGATGCTGTCACTGAGGCTGTAGAGAGCGGTATTGAGAAGATTATCTGCCCAACAGCTAGCGTTCCTCTCCATGATATGGTCAAGATTCGCTATATACTTTCAAAGCATCCAACAAGTCATCTGATCGGCCCGTCGTCATGCGGCGTCATCACGCCATCGCAGTGCAAGGTTGGTGTGATGCCAGCGTATGTATTTGCCCCAGGGCCGGTGGGGATTGTCTCTTCTGTCGATACGCTAGGCTACGAGGCGGCGTGGCAGATAACGAATATTGGGTTGGGACAAACGACGTTCTGTGGTATTGGCGATGAGGTGATCAGGGGTACGAGTGTGGTAGAAATATTGGCCGATTTTGAACAAGATGAACAGACGGAAGCCGTGCTGATGATTCTCCACCACCGGGAAAGAGAAGGAGATGCGATCGCAGAATGGATAGAAAAAAGTAGCAGGAAACCACTCCTTGCGGTTATTGCTGGACATACGGTGCCCCTCACCAGTCGTCGCTCTTCCGTTGTGACGGAGGGCTCTACTGACAGAGATATCGCTGATGTGTTGAGAAGTGTTGGGGTGAAAGTGATTGAAGATATTGCCACCATTGGCTTTGCTGTGGAACAGGTTATTACGAAGAGTCGATTGAAGGATTTTTTATGAAATTACTACGAACCTCGTCTATCTCTCTTCGGGTTCGCCCCTCATTTTTTATCTTAGCCTTCCTCTTTGCTATTTTTGTCGGCGCGAGTATTAGCGCGAGTTTTTTGATCATGGGAATTCTCTTCCTGGTCTTTTTCTGCCATGAACTCGGCCATGTCATCGTCGCCCGTCTGCTGGGGCGTCCCTGTGAAACGGTGATCGGCGGCGCTGGGGGGACGACAGAGGTATTCGGCCCGTTGTTGAAGTTCTGGCAGCGCGCGGCGGTTCTTGGGGGCGGAATACTGACAACATATTTTGTCATCGTCGGGTCTCGCATATGGCTCTTTGATGCAGAGGCGCTGTCGACGACTGTCCGAGAGAGTTTGTATCTGTTATACAGTCTGAGTGTAGGGTGGTTTTGGTTTAACCTGTTGCCGATCTATCCCTTTGATGGAGGCCAGATCGCCGTAGATATTGGAAGGTCGCTCTTCGGTCGGCGTGGGGAACGAGCCGTGGCTATTCTCAGTATTCTTTTTGGCCTGTTTTTGACGGTGTATCTGCTAATGGCAGGCGCCTTTGTTGGGGTGATCTTAAGCCTGTACTGTATGACACAGAGCTTTACCTTGTTTCGCTATCCAGCGTTTGTTCGTACAGGAGATCTTTCCGATGATGCCCTCCATCTTCATGAACTTCGACAGCGGTGGCTGGTCGGAGAGCAGGATGACGTCATTGCGAAAACAGAAAGGCTTGCCCATGACAGCAGCGAAAAAGAGGTTCGCCAAGAGGCTGTAGAATGCTGTTCAGGGTATTTTCTTGCTACAGAGCGCCCTCGTGATGCGTATGACTTGCTTGTGGGAGCTATAGATCCCCTAACACAGCCAGCACTTGAGCATCTTCAGCTAGCAGCATATAGGACATCGCATTGGCTCGAAGGCCTCGAGGCAGGCAAAGAGGCCTTCCGTGAGTGCCATAGCTTACCAGTGGCAACCATGTGTGCGATGCTTGCCGCACGTATGGGGCTGGCAGAAGAGTCTGTTGCGTGGCTTCAAACTGCGAAAATGTTAGGACTCGACTCAATGGCAACCGTTATTGAGTCTGCTGATTTTGACCCGATACGGGCGAGTGCGGAATTTCAAACTCAACTGTAACTCGGGTTGCTACTTATGCCTTTTCTTGTTCAAGAATCGGTATAATCTTGCGCTCTGAACGTTGACAGATTGGCGAAGCCCAAGGCCGAGACTTGGCTGAGGATCGAAGCGAGCTAAAGCGGTCAATCTGGCAGTTGAGAGTGCGCAATGTTTGTCAGATTTCGTATAACTCTCCAATATCAATTTTTTGGGCATATAATCGATGAAATCATTTGTCTACCCAAACAAGTTGGAATATTGGCTTGTCATGCATTGAGACGTAGTCTGCAACGGTTTTAGCCAGGCACGGGCACGCAGATGCATCCTATTACCCATAAGTCAGAGTTTTAATTTCCAAAACTATTTTTGAGGCACTTTGCGTCATGCGCCGCTTCTAAAAATCTATACAAATGTGGACATATAGCCCTTTCAGGCCATTGTGAACGGTTGTCTAGATACGACAGCCTAGCAGCTCTGCTGTCGATTCGCGTGGAGGCATCTCACCTACAAGATTCAAGACCCTTTTGG
>CAINFV010000164.1 GCA_903848235.1 Chlamydiia bacterium
CCAAAAGGGTCTTGAATCTTGTAGGTGAGACGCCTCCACGCGAATCGACAGCAGAGCTGCTAGGCTGTCGTATCTAGACAACCGTTCACAATGGCCTGAAAGGGCTATATGTCCACAATTGTCCAGATTTTTAGAAGCGGTCCATTCTGTACTCATTCCCGAAACTTTCAGCGTGTCGTCTTTCAGCAATATGGAAATCCATCTTCTGTCTTCTAGGTTTTGATAATTTCCAACTTTTTCTTCGAGGTCCTGTTTGGAGATGGGGATCGTCTCGTCTTTCTGTTCCTTTCCCACCATGCTGTCGACCAAGTACACATCGGCGACCTTATTGCAGAGCGAATAGGGATCCTGAGAGGCTAGGTTCGTTAGGCAAATCACCGAAAACCGTTGTTCCGGGAAGCGGACTCAAAAAATGTTAAAGGCTGTGCCACTAGACTTCGTAATTCCATCCACATCTTTTTACTCAAACGCTCTATACTAACTTTCGATCTATTGTACGAAGGATTCTCATGAGAGTTGTTTTCTTGTCGCTATGGTGCTTCTTTCTCTGCTGCGGGACCTCCTGTTCTAAGGTTTGCGTCATGCAGCGCTCTGAGAGCATGGAAGCCTACAGGATGGACGAAGAGACGAAGAGAATGTTTGTCGAGACAAATCCAATAAAAGCCTCGTTTTCTGTCCTTCTTGGCCCCATCAACAATGGCCGCTGTGATGCCTATGCGAAATTTCGTGGGTTCGGGGAGCGAAAAGATTACCTTCTCTTCTGCCTTAACACCGGTGACGCTCATGCGCCGATCGCCATGCATACTCTCACCATCGAAGATGACTGTATCATAGACCACGACAATGGCGTAGAGGTCAAAAAGAACGCTTTTGAACTGCGGATCCCAGCAATTCCAGGTTTTCAGTCCACGTGGTACCTCTGGGCAGAAGATAATAGCGTACGCCTGTCCCAGAAGACGATTGCCAAGTCGCTGCAAACAGTTGGTAGTGACGGCGCGACGCTCACCCTCATTCGAAAAGAAAGCGGCGGCAACTTTGTTGAGGCGCATGCTTCTGGGCTGCACGAAGGAGAGCAGGTCTGCTTCATCCTTCGGAGCTTGGGAGAACAGTTCTATCATCCTGAAAAAGTTCCAGAGAGCGGGAAGCTGCACATGCCATTTGTCTCATCGATCGTCGGTATCGAACGGGGTGTCATATCAGGAAGTACAACCATTTCTCTTGTCCGAAAACATGAGACACTCGATGTCACCTACGATTGGGATCTGTCTACAACGCAACAGGCGGCAAAGAAAAGCAGATAGCTACTCTACCTGGGCAATCTGCTCTGTTGGTGGGGCGCTGCCTCCACGGGGATGGGCGGGGGCCTCAGCAAGAATGATCTCCCCGGCTTCACAGCGACGCTTAAATGAGCTGTACCATTTTGTAGCTGCGATAGCTTGTCCTTTCTCGACAAGCTCCCACAGCTTTTTTTCAAGCAGCTCAGGAGTATCGACATACATACATGAGTAAGCGGGATCTGACCAGAGGGTTATCTTCTCCCCTTTATAGGTAAACGACCTCGGAAGCAGTATCTTCTCCTCGCAGTTCAGCTCGATGCCTATTGATGCCAGACAGGCGAGACTGAACCGGATGCAGTTGGGGCCTCGAAGCCCCCAATGTGAAAAGTCATACCCATCTTCTGTCAACAGTCTGTGAACACGTAGATATCCTTCTTCGGTCAGAGGGAAGGCCGCAGCAAAGGTAGGATGATGGTCTCCAGCGCCATACTGTAGGCACCCGTCAGGAAGAGGATGAAACAGGTAGCTGGCAGGATTAGGGTCATTCTCATCCCATGCACGACGCACTACCTCATCGAAGTAGCGGGGGGCATACAGCCCAAACTCTCCAGTATGTCCCCCTTCAAACACCCATGCCTTTCCCTCTTTTTTACCAGCTAAGACGACCCATGTATGGCCGGTATTAGGATCTTGAGGAAGAAACAGCCCTTGGGACAAGGTAGAAAAGTAGTTCGAAGGAGTGGTGTAATCCAGATGACGGGCGTCGACTAAGACTACAAGATAGTATTCAGACCTTCCAGCAAATTGGGGAGAGGATTGATTGGTAGCATGAACTCCACCGAGATAATGGTAGCGACTGACATATGAGTCACTCATCCGCTGTGAGCAGGAAGCCAGAAGAAAAAACGCGACTGTCAAGGCGGCGAAAATAGGTTTCATATACTCATGGCACTACCAAAATGTTATAGACCCTCATCTCGCACCTACATATACCGATTCTTGAACAAGAAGAGGTATAGTTTTACGTAATCTCAAACATGAAAGAGACCTCTTTCGGTACGTCTCCCCTCACAAAATCAAACGCCACTCTCCAGTCGTACGCCACACTTTCGTTCTTCTGTTTGGCAAGCATCTGTCCTGGGCGATTGCCAAGACTCACATGGCCAATGGTGCGCGCTTGAGGTGTCTGCGACGAAATGTGAAGTGTAAAACTCCCATTCACAATGGCAATCCCCTTTTCCGGGTCAAAGGTCGACGCCTTCTTTCCATCGATCAGCAGTTCGGTATCATCATTTCGCTCTACATAAGCACGTATCAGACACGGGTCGTCTTCTTTTAGGTCATTCACTTTCACCTTCCCGATAAAGCGATGCTTCTCTTGCGTCAGCTCTATAAGCTGGCCATTGGGAAAATGGAAGACCACTGTTTGGCTGGGAGTAACAATTCGAAGAGGATGAAATCCATACACTTCTGCCGTCTTCGGAACAAAAAAACAGGCAGCAACGGCGGCATCACCGACACTCCACATGGTAAAAGGCTTTTCAACATCCCAATGCTGATGTTCTTGAGGACAAGAAAAAACAGCATCAGGAGGCGTGATCAACGCCAGTTCTAGGCAGGTACGGTAGGGCCATGGGCGGTTTTTGAGGGGAGTTGCAAAATATACACTCATCAGACAGTCGAATACTGTCGTCTCAGGAGCGTTGCCAAATTGAAAGACGCCAAGCGCCGGACCATCGTAGGTCGCGGCTTCTGGATGCCACATCGTACGAGCAACTTCGAGTAAGGCAGTAGGCAGACACATGTCCGTACATTGAAAATGAGAAAGGAAGGCAAGCACTTTCCCAAACGTCCATGGATGAAGCCACTCTCTGCCTTCTTGGAAGGCATGTGCAGCACTCTCGATTGTTCTGAAGAGAGCGGCATCTTCAGGAAGCGTCTCCTGCAATGCCATGATGAGCATAGCCGCGCCACTAGTAGCGCTTTTCTTAAGGTTATTCAGCGCGCAGGCAACAAGAGATCGATGGCAGGCGTGAAGACGTGTTTTCAGCTCCTCACCGAGTACAGAATCAAAGCTAGTCCTCAGCGCTGACATCACACAACATAAAGAGACAGGAAGATGCCAATCACGGCACTCAGGATAATCTGTGAGCAGAGCTGGAAAATTTCCACACTGATCACTCGTGCTATCGAGATTTTGGAATGAAAGAAGGTGGCCAAGGAGTACTTTCCCCTGCTGAATAGACTCGAGGGTCTTACGACGAAAGAGAAGTAGGGCATAGAGAAAGTTTTCATAGGTAGGTGCCGCCTGTACTGGCTGCCCTTCATACAGATCGCGATGCAGATGGAGAAGCCCTGTCTGACCGCTTAAGAACGGCTGCAGTTCGCGATAGGCTTTTTCAATGTACTGCCTGTGAAGAATACTCGGGACGATACTCTCTTGCTGATTCACAATCCAAATCCTCCTGCAACCTCAAGGTTCTGCCCTGTCACATACTCCTGTCGAATGAGAAACGCAACAGCATCCGCTACTTCTTCTGCCGTCGCAGCCCTTTTGAAAGGCAATTGATCAGCATACCTTGCCAGATCCACGGAAAAGGACATCTGCCCTGGAGAGACCATGTTCACCCGTACCTGATGCGGCGAGAGCTCTTTTGCTAAAGAGCGTGTCATACAGAAAAGCGCCTCTTTCGACGCTTTGTACCACGACGCATAACTATCAGCCCGGCCATTGTGCATGCCTGACGTTCCAATATTAACAATCGCCCCGTGGCTGGCGCATATGAGAGGCGCCATTTCCTGAATCAACATCATGGGAGCAAACACGTTTACCGCAAACAGCTCTTGGGCAGTATTCATAGGAGTGTTGAGAGCCGAAGAACGAACATAGTTGCCGACATTGTTGACAAGGCCATAAATAGAGCCGACATCGTTTGTAGCAGCTTGTGCGAGAGCTGCTGCACCGCCTACGGTCGAAAGATCGCCTCGCAGAAGATGGGCAGCAACACCGAACGCTCGGCATGCTTCAGCGGTCTGTTGCGCTTCCGTCTCACTTGTCCTGTAGTGAACAAGAATGGAAAACTGTTCTTGTGCTAACCGAAGGGCAATAGCCCTTCCAAGATGCCTCGCGCTTCCTGTCACCAAGATCCAACGCTCTTTCATGCTGTATCTCCTCGTTCAGCAGTCAAGCGCACATAGGCGCACTCCCCGCCAGGGACCATCCCTCTCTTTCGCACCATGACAACCAGCTTATCAACAGAAGAAAATTTGGTGAAAAGAGCTGATGCAATAGCCTGCGCTGCTGTTTCAAGGAGATGAAAAGATCCGTTGATGAGCGTTGCTGTTACGCATTCTGCAATATCAAGATAATTCACAGCGTTATAGATGGTATCTCCCACGGGTGCCTGACGATATGTTAGAGCTACATCAACCTCTATAGAACGACGCTCCACGCGTTCTTGCGGCAAGCATCCGAGGATACATTCGACAATGAGCCTTTCTATCCCGATTTCAGATGTTGCCATGCATGACCTTTTGCATTGCTTGCTCTAAAGCAGCGATAATAGGATCCGTTCCTGAAGCAGAAGCGACAATCGTTGATTTTTCTTTCAACGCAGCAGGAGCAGACGCCATTGCAATCCCTACGTCAGCCTCCTCTATCAGATCGATGTCATTCATATCATCCCCAGCAGCAATGGCCTTAACGCCGGGATATCGCTTCCTAAGGGTCCTTAAAGCATGGCCCTTGGAGGCCCCCTGTGCTGTCACTTGGATAATGCGAAGGTCCTCGTTGAAGGCATCTTTCATCGTTGGCGCCAGGAGAGAGGTCTCGTCAGTGATTGTCTCTCCTAACATTGAAGCAGCCATAGGAGAGAGAAAAAACCGAACCCCCGCTACGCGCATTGCAGGGACTTTGTTAACGCTATTGATAGAAATCCACTGTTCTCGCTGCTGCTCTTGGCGGATGCAGAGATGCTCTAAAATCATCTCCGAGAACCGTCGGGGAGTGTAGAAAATCCTCTCCTCACCACCTGCTTCATAAATAACCCCCCCAAATTCATCAATAAAGGTAGAGAGCTTTTTCAGATCGGCATTCTCCATCAAGGCAGAGTCAATCATCTCTTTGTTAGGAAACGAAAAAAGGCAGGCGCCATTATAAGGGGCGAGAAAAAAAGGAAATGGAAGCGAGGACAGATGCTCCATACTCCAACGTATTGTACGCCCCGTGGCAAAAAGGATGACCCACCCCTTCTGATGCACGCTGGCCAAAAAAGAAGCCAGATGCTGACTTAACGGGTGGTGTTGGGTGACGAGTGTTCCGTCGATATCAAGAGCAATAATTCCATGTGCCATATAGCCGTTCTTGGTAATAAGTTGTGAATCAGAATCAAGGGTACTGCAGCGCTGTGTTTCCTTGGTAGTCTACCGATCGAATTGTTTGGATATAGAGACAGTAGACGTCATTGCCTCCTATGGGTATCCTAAGAGAAATGAAGATCTCTTTTTACAGACTTTTTTTTTCATGAGGAAGACAGCTATGTTACGAGCGTTGTTTATTGGCGTTGCCCTTACCTGTGTTCCTTTTTCATCTGCCATTTCTCATGCGTATGCAGAAGAAGTTGTCATCGAGGATGAGAATATGCTGCAGGAGAGTGATCAGCAGGAGTTTCTTGATGAAGATACAGCGCCCCACGGTCAAGTCATCGATGTGCGCAAACTCTTTTTTAAAACACTTTTTTTGCTCGTTGGACTCTGCGGCCTTGTGGTTGCAGGAGGGTATTTCCTCAAGCGCATCGCGGGAGGCAAGCTAAACAGCTTCAACACTAATGGCGCCATCCAGCTGATGGAAAGAAAGTATCTGTCACCAAAATCCTCTGTTTGGCTTATCGAAGTCAACGACCAACCACTCGTTGTCATTGACAGTCAGTACGGAGTCGCCATTCATTGCTTGAAAGAAAAGGCTCAAGAACTTGATCCTATAGCTAAAACATTCACAATATAAGATATCTATATGTTAACGAGAATTGCCCTTGTTATTGCCAGCATCCTCTGCTTCTTCACCGCTTGCTATCGTATGCCAGAAGAAGGCGAGGTGAGTGTCGTCCCAAACACCAACAACCCAGCCATGACTCGTCAAAGCGGAGGGTTAATGCCCGGCGTTGATATGTGAGGATTTTGCAAAATCCACCACCACTTCCGCTAGGCGGAAGGACAGAGAATCCACGTTTTCACGGATGGTGGCATGGGATGTATCTGTACAAAAGTCAGAGACAACTTTCACCATTGAAAGAGGGACGTTGTTATCACGTGCTACGCGAGCGAAGGCATACCCTTCCATATCTACCAGAGCAAGCGCACTATGAACATCTGGCGGGGCATACATCGGGACAGGAGCGCTGAACAAGGCCGCTGCAAGAGAATCGTCAAGGACAATAGTCTCCTCGGAGTTATAGCCATATCTATTGCGTTCTACATCCCATTGCAAGAGTGATGTCGTTCCCACCTGCAATACCGTTCCTATAGCCACACTCTTCTCCAAGCATCCTGCAATCCCGATGTTCACCCATCGGCATCCGGCGCTCGGCGCCTTTGATGCACACGCTTGTGCCGCACCCATCCCCATGCCGCAGATGTGAATCTCTCCTCCTGAAAACAGGTACTCACCACTCCCTTGTGCTTTTTCAACAGCAGCAACCGTTGCGAGTGTGGCGGCCGCCTCACGATGGGTGGCAAAGAAAAAGACGAGCCTCATACCCTCTTCTGTGCCTCTAAAAATATATCAATCCACCGATAGGCCTCATCAGTCATCGTTTCCGTCTGCTCGGTCACATAATGGTTGATATGTTGCCAGATGGTATCTGGATGCAGTTCTGCGGCATGGCTAAGGATATAAGGAGAAAGAGAAGAACGGGCTTTTGCAGCTTGAATTGAGTGTCGAAGGGTGTCTGAGAGGAGATCGAGCGTTTTTATCCCGAGCGACCGTCGAGCGACAATGACGCCAAGGGGAAGAGGCGTTAGAAAGCGGGAGGTATATTCATCTCCAATATCAACCATCTGATGAAGGCCGTAAGACTGGTAGACAAACCGCGCCTCATGTATCACAAGTCCTGCATCAGCACGACCGTCAACGACGCTCTGCAATATCTCACAAGACGGCATCTCGATAATTGTTGCAGGAGCGCCATACAGCACACAGAGAGCAACAAAGGCAGAGGTATATCTCCCAGGAACCGCAACCCGTAGTGAGGGTAGATCGCTGATGGTGAAAGGACGTTTGACGATGATCTTCGGCCCGCCATTGATAGCAAAGGCAGCACCAGCAGAGAGGGGGACATATTCCTCTCCTATTCTACTCAGACATGCTGTCGACACCTTCGTGATGTCATAAGGCGCCGATGTCTGGCTAAAGATATTCAGTGTTTCAATGTCATGAAAAGACAGTGTCAAAGAAATCGGAGATGCGATGGCGCCTTCTGCCCAAGACTGAAAGCAGAAGGTGTCATTCGGACATGGAGAAACAGCTGCTAAAAGAGTTCTAGGACGCACACTTTATCCTCGTCAATAGCTTGTAGAGCAGCTGTAGAACCAAGATTCAACTCTGGTATTCCATCGCCACGATCGAGAATCTCTTCAGGTGTCAGATCATCGGTAAGAAGTGAAAATATGCGGTACAGCGTCATCACGTCATCAAGTGCCCGATGCGACTGATTTTGCGGGACGCCAAACATCTCTCGCAGATATTGGAGGGCATGCCGTGGCAGGTCCTTGCGGTACTTCCTCGCCCACTTCAGTGAGTCTATCAACCCCCAGCCTAAGGGCAGTTGCAACTTATGCCGCTTCGCTTCAGCGCGAATAAAAGGGATGTCAAACATCTCTCCATTATGAGCCACGAGGAGAACCTTCCCAGAGCAGAATTTGATAAACTCCGCTCCTGCACGGGCAAAAGAAGGCGCTTCTCTCACCATTTCATTTGAAATGCCATGGATAGCAGTCATTTCTTCAGGGATAACGATGCCAGGATGTACCAGCTGCTGAAAGGTCTGATTACGGACAGGGTCAAAAGCCGCAATCTCTACAATACGATCTGTATCAGGGCGTGTGCCAGTTGTTTCAAGATCGAAAAAAATCGGACGATAGGTCGACATAAATTAAATATCAGGAAAACAGGATTATTCACAGAATTTCCCCCTCCGCTCTATGGCGAAGGGGGAGAAAGAAGGGACGCTATTTTTTCTTTGCGCCTTGCATCTCTTTAGCTTTGGACATCATCTCTTCTAATGACATCGCTTTGATTGCAATAGCATGAACAATGGTTCCAAACATACCGCAGACTTGCTGCATCGTGTTCAGATATGCATGCAGAAGCGGCTCATCCACTTGGCTGTTTATGCAAGGAATGACGACGCGATAAAACACGGTCTTCGACTCTTCATCACAGCAAAAGCCCGGCATATCGAGCTCTTTGTTGATCATATGCAGAAGACGACTGAGGTCAAAAAATGCCTCATTGTCGATAGAGCATGGGATGAAGGTCAAAATCTGGAGCAGGTTCCCGCCATTGAGCTGACGGATGAACGTTGGATATTCATATCCACCTTGAGAAAATTTCGCTAACAGCTGATTCGTATTTTCTTGGACAGAGGCCTTGAGCCCAAACTTATCCAGAGAGCTGATTAGCTCAGTATTGCTAAGCTTCATAAATATTCCCCCTATAATGGTGCTTTCTAACTTCAGGCTAGTGCTCTTACCGAAAAATTTGCAAGAAGAGTTCTAACTATTCATTAAAAAAACACGACTGCTCTTCGAATCTTAGGGAACAACCATGAAGACCGCGACGTAACGCGCACAGCACTGGATTTAGTTAACGTTTGTTTTGAAAGATTTATATTGTCGAAAAAACTAATTGCCCTGATTAGAACTTCATTATAAGATTCTATTAATTTTAGTAGAAATATTTTGATTCTCAATAATAATAACTTGGAAGCCAGGGGACAATATAGGCAATTCTCTAAAAAGCCCGCTTCAGACAATCGGCGAGCCCAAAATGCCTATAATTTGTCCACTCTTCAGGACAAACGAGATCTCAACCACATGAGCGACACCCCCTCTATTCCCCTCTCGCTAAGCGAGCCCGATACCATCCAATCTATGGTCCAGACCATCACTCGTCTATATCAAGACGATAGAGCCTGGAAAGCCCTCATTGAATGGGGAATAGTCTCTCCTGGAAAAACACGGTTCACCGAACACCAACTGACGCACATATACGAAAGGCTAATTCATCTTGTGGGATGCCTGCGAGCACTTCCTGCCCAAGAGATGCGGTCGTATCGCGAGTTCTCTGACATAGCAATCATTCAAACACCGGAACTGCTCAAAGCATACCTTCTCATCGCCTCTGATGAGACAGCTCTGTTCTGCCTCCTCGGTGGATCAACAGAAATTGCAGAATTTCTCCGCCCGAAGATGAATGCATCGACGCATGACCTCCTCGGGCAGGTACGGGAGTGGCTTGCAAACCCAGAAAACGCCGCAACCTGTAAAGAATTTCACCTCGGAGATCTCGACGGACGTCTAATCAGAAAGCTCCCCGAAGAGCTCTGCTGGCTCACCGAACTTCATACCTGCGTACTCAACCTTTCAAGCCTTACCTATTTTTCTTTCGACCATTTCAGATTTGACTCACTTCAACTGTTGACCATTCACGCTCCAAACCTCACCTCCCTTCAGGGGAATGTGTGGGGCATACAATCCCTAAAAGCCCTCCACCTCACCTGCCCTCGGCTGATCGAAATTCCACGGCAATTAGGAGAACTCCCCTCCCTAGAAGAACTCTCTCTTTCTACGGCCACATTACAAGATCTTCCAGAATCCATCGGCTCTCTACGGAACTTACGGTCATTAAAAGTGACCAGCAGCTCCCTCCACAGGCTTCCCCATACCATAGGAAACCTCTCAAAGCTCAACGAACTATCCTTAATCGTCAGTCACGCTGAGGCATTGCCGGATTCAATAGGAGCCCTCACCGAGCTGAAGAGCTTCGTCCTTCATGCTCAGGGCATACATGCCCTCCCTCGGGAAATAGGACGGCTCTCTTCATTGCACACACTGGAAATCTGTGCCGATAGTCTTGGCAATCTCCCCTCAGAGATAGGCCAACTGACGCACCTGGAGAAAATGATTATTCGAGCCAAGAGCCTGCATACGCTTCCTCATGAGATAAGCCGTCTTCGATCGCTGACCTCTCTTCACCTCTCCGGAGATTTTGAAGGGATCCCAGAGATTGTTTTTGACATCAACTCGCTCGAGCACCTCGCCATTGACTCCCCTCCTCTTCGCTCTCTTCCCGCTTCCATCAGCCGCCTGTCCAACCTCTGCCAACTCCATATCGCTGGAGGATTAACATCGATTCCTGCTGAAATTGGGAAGCTCTCTTCCTTAGAAGTGTTGATACTGAAAGGCGGCTTGATATCCGAAGTGCCACAGGAAATAGGACAGCTCAGATCCTTACAGCTCTTCGAGCTAGAATGCCCCTATCTAGAAACCCTTCCTGATTCTATTGGTCTCTGCTGCTCCTTGAAAGCAATACGGCTGAAGAGATGCTATTCTTTCGGTATTCTCCCCTCTTCTATTGGCAAGCTCCAAAACCTCGAAGAGGTCGAACTCGACTGTGCAGCACTTCCTGAACTTCCTATTGAACTCGGACAACTCATTCGCCTGGAATCCTTGGATATCTCCTCATCTCATCTGACATCTCTTCCCTCCCACCTCCGCCATCTCTCCTCCCTTCGCACGCTTGTTCTTGCTACGCCTCGCCTAAGAACCTTCTCTCCAGAACTAGGACATCTGCATTCCCTGCAATGGCTTGAGATTGCAAGCCAAGACCTCTGCTCGCTTCCAAAAACGATTGGAGAGCTCCGTAATCTTGAGGTTCTCAAACTCGATTGTCCGTCCCTCCATGCCCTGCCAGAAGAGCTTGGCAGCCTCTCCCACCTTCAGTGGTTTGAGCTCAAAGGAAACAGGCTGCGATCCATGCCAGGAACCCTCAAAACACTGCAACGCCTGGAAGTGCTGAAAATAGAAGCTCCGTACCTCACTGCTCTCCCGACAGATGTAAATCTGCTTCAACGTCTGCAGTGGCTTTCTATTACAGCTCCCATCACCGCTCTGCCGCCAGTTGAAAATTTGACAGCATTAACACGCATCACCATCGAAAGTAATGCCTTACGGTCATTTCCGATTGGCATTGAACATCTCCCTCTTTTAGAAAGCATCGAACTGACATGTCCCCATCTTTCGTCAATTCCGGTGACCATAGCTCTCTTCAAGTCTCTTCGAGGACTTGTCCTCAACTGCAGAAATCTCAACGCACTGCCTAAGGAGATCGGAACTCTTAGAGAGCTTCGGCATCTTGAAGTGGCAAGCCCATTGATGACGTCTCTGCCTCAAGAAATTGCCAACCTCTTTCGATTAGAACGGCTCAGCATCACCTGCTTGAATCTTGAGTCCCTCCCAGCTCTAAATAGGCTGCCAGTGCTCAGAAGACTCAAGGTAGTCTGTTCTACTCCCCAATCCGTCGTGCGGTCGCTACAACGACTCACCGTTGACGATATTGTAATCGCCGTGGGAGGAGAGAAAACAGACCTTATGTTATGGGGAAGAAACGACGAGCCATATTGGCCAATACGCTAAGACTTCTAAAAAGCCTTCTGCTCATAATCTCGAGCAGAAAGCTACTTTTGGACTGAAGATTGGACCATCTGGTTAACGATCACTTTGTGGCACTGGAGAAGACGATCCCCAACGTCAAGAACTCGAACAATCGTCGGAAGGTTGTCTTGAGAAGCTCGTTCAATTGAAGGCTTTAAATCACAAATGGATTTCAAGGCAGCGCTGACCCCTGCAGCCACCTTCACTTTCAGAGAGCTATTCGTATCTTGTTGAACCCAGCGGTGCAACTGACAGACCGTTTTTTCGACAGTGGCCAAGGTTGGCTCATCTGGCGTTAAGGCACACGAAAGGGTTTGCGTAAGATTTGCAAGATCTCGCAGCCATTGCTCAGGATCTTGATCAAGGGGCTTCGTATTAAAAGACATATCCATGAAAATAACCTCAACGAAAACTGAGGCCATTATTATATCTAATTATGAATTTTCTGTAAAGAATATGCGTTTTAAAATTTTAATAGTCGCTTTATGATTCAATTAATCGTTCGTTGAGTATATTCGAACAAGCCGTCCGTCCGGATCTTTGACGACAGCAACAAAGACGTCACCTTCCACCATCGGCGCGGTCACAAGACGACCCGCTTTCTTTCGACACCAGGCAACGGCCGCACGAAACTGATGTGTTGGCATGGCAACAGAGAACATGGATGCAACAGATGCCATAGGTCTATCGACGCGAAGAAATGTCAAAGAAAAAGCTCCACAAGAAAAAGAAGCGGTCTGCGCATCTCCTTCAGGCAAGATCCCTAAAACATGCTCATAGAAACGAAGTACATCGTCAAAATACATCGAGGGCTCTACCAGCTTCCGGACAGAAATCCCCTCACCGACGGCCTGAGGAGAAACAAGAAACTCCTGGGCCACAAGATCTGGACGACGCTTGAGGGTATGCTCCAAGGCCTGGGTCCTACGCCACCGAGCAATCTTCTCATGATCTCCGCTCAGCAACACCTCCGGGACTTCTTTTCCTTCGAACACCCTTGGCTGAGTATAGTGCGCGTGGTCGAAGAGCCCCTTCTCAAAAGAATCTTCCGCTGCCGCCTCTTCATTCCCCAATACCCCGGGAATAAAACGAGCCACAACATCGATCAGAACAAGAGCCGCTAAGCATCCGTTCGTCAGCACGTAATCCCCAATACTGATCTCTTGATCGACATCTGCATCGATTGCCCGCTGGTCAATGCCCTCATAATGCCCACACAGAAGAATCAAATGGGAAACCGTCGCCAGCTCCTTGGCAAGCGTTGGCGTCAGCATCTGCCCTTGGGGCGTTAGGTACACAACACGAGAATCGGGCGTACGGCATGAACGGATAGCGGCGGCAACAGGCTCTGCCATCATCACCATGCCAGGGCCGCCACCAAATGACCGGTCGTCAACACGAGAATCTTTACGAGTGGAAAACGCGCGGATATCAACGTTCGATATCCGCACAAGATCGTTTTGAATAGCACGCTTGAGAATGCTCTCGTGAAGAGGTCCCTCAATATACGAGGGGAATAGTGAGAGCACCTCTATGTGCATTGCTTTACGCTGCGTGGCGCTTGGCGGCTCTGCGAGTGCGTCGAGCATCAAGCCGGAGTGAGTGTTCACGATAGGCAGTCGGGGTTGCCTTCTTCGCAACAGCCGCTACGGTCTGTGTCATCTGTGCACCAACGGACAGCCAGTGCTGGATTCGGTCTTCCCGAATCATCCACTGCTGTTCAACGGTTTTTCCACATGGATTGTACCAGCCAATCGCTTCTACATATTTCCCATCTCGCGGTGAGCGGCTGTCCGCAACAACAACGCGATAGCTCGTTTTGTTCGCGCAACCTTGTTGCCACAACCGAATCTTCAACGCCATAAACCTCCTCCCATCATCTTTTCTAACTGCTTCATTTTTGGTGCATTCTTAAAAAACTGTTTTGCCTGCTTCATTGTCTTTATCAGGCGATTTACATCATCAATTGTTGTGCCGCTGCCACTTGCAATTCGCTTCCTGCGGCCTACCGTCAACTCGCACGCGTCATCTCGCTCTTCGAGCGTCATCGACAAAATAATCGACTCAGCCTTCACAAGCTCTGAGTCGCCACTGTCAATCGGCAACTTCGAGGCTCCTGGGAGCATCGACAAAAGCCCTTTGACAGATCCCATCTTTTTTATCATGCGAAGTTGACTGAGAAAATCTCCAAAGGAGAACTCAGAACGACGCAACTTCCTTTCAAGCTCTTTAGCATCCGCTTCCTGAATATGCTCTTGCGCCTGCCGCACGAAGTTAATGGTATCCCCCATCCCAAGGATGCGGTCTGCCATTGACACTGGGTGGAACGGGCGGATATCGCCAAGCCGTTCTCCATGGCCTTCAAACAGTATAGGCTTCTTCGTCACCTCTACGACAGAAATCGCGGCACCACCTCTCGCCGAACCATCGAGCATCGTCAAGCATGATCCTGTCACACCAATCTGCTCTGCAAAAGCCGACGCCGTTCTCACCGCATCTTGCCCTGTAGCAGCATTCAGCGTCAGCACCACGTGGTGAGGACGAGCAGCCTCCTTTACTAAGAATAGCTCCCGCATCAGCTCATCATCGATATGTAGACGCCCAGCCGTATCAAAAATCAGAAGATCCCACATATGCTTCGGCGCTTCAAACATCGCCTCTTGGACCACGCGCACTGGATTTTTCTCGCCAGGGAGCGTAAAGCAGTCAACGCCAGCTTGTCGTGCTAGAGTTGACAGCTGATCTACAGCAGCAGGACGAGCAAGATCGCAAGCCACTAAACATGGCCGGCGAAACCCCTTCTTTTCCTTCAGGAACATCGCTATCTTCGCTGCATGGGTCGTCTTCCCGGAACCCTGTAAGCCGCATAAGAGAATCCGTGCCGGACGCTCATGCATCACAAATTCTTTTTCTTCCGCCCCAAGAAGAGAGACTAACTCCTCATGGACGATCTTCACAAAGAGTTGTCCAGGAGAGACCGACGATATCAGCTTTTGCCCTATCGCCTTGTCTTTCACCCGTTTTACAAACGTCTTCACAACGCCATACTGAACGTCAGCATCCAGCAGCGCAAGTCGCACTTCGTCAATCGCTTCCTGAACATTATCCTCAGTCAGAGCTTTCGCCCGTATGAACTTGGAGAATATCCCCTGGAACTTTTCAGCAAGAGCAGAAAACATGTGAAAGCCACTCGTCTAAATCAAGGCGATTATTATACCTCTACCCGCGATTTATTTCACTCTGAAGAATGGATTCAAAAGAAGAGCACATAGATAATGCTCTCCCCCAGCACCCAATGCGGGACCTGCCGTATCAGGAAGTTGCACACAGCCTCTAACTGGACTTTAGCATTTTTGGGGCGCCGAGTTCGCAGAGCGTTCTCTTTCAGGCGATTGCATTTATCATAGATGGTCCTGGGTTAGGCCATCTATGATAAATGCAAGAAGTCTGAGAGAGAACGAATGCGAAATCGGCGCCCCAAAAATGCTAAAGCCCAGTTTAACACATTTACCACGAAAAAACATGTAGCCGCGACACCCCTCTTCACATCTCAAAAGAGAGAGATTGTGGTCTTTTCTTGACACTAGTCAGGACGAAAAAGATCCATCTGGGATACGCTGTTAATATACCTGGACTTGTTCAAGAAA
>CAINFV010000165.1 GCA_903848235.1 Chlamydiia bacterium
CCAAAAGGGTCTTGAATCTTGTAGGTGAGACGCCTCCACGCGAATCGACAGCAGAGCTGCTAGGCTGTCGTATCTAGACAACCGTTCACAATGGCCTGAAAGGGCTATATGTCCACAATTGTCCAGATTTTTAGAAGCGGCGGATATTTACCGCGCCCTACACACGTTTCTTCTCGACGTGCTGCAGTGATGTCTCGATCTCCAGTACAGTAGCTGCACGATCGTCAGCCGGTGATAGAGGCTTATGGGAAAATCGCGCTTTCGCCTCTGTGGCAAAGGCAAGGGCAAAAAGCCCAAGAAGAATGACGATAACCGCATTTCTCAAGCCTGCATGGCGTGTAAGATGAGGAGCAAAGCGTTTGATGCCAACCCAGAGCATGATCAACGGTACAATGCCGTTGAGAATGGTATCGCCAAATCCCCCCGATACATCCAAGGCGATGATGAACACTCTTTCATAGCTAATGGCAAAAATAAGAGATGGAACGAGGACTAGGAGTCCGAGCGCTACAGCACCTTTTCCTTTCTTACTGATGCTCAAGCCGTCGCTTAAAAAGTCAAACAGTCCGATGC
Organism: Chlamydiia bacterium; assembly: GCA_903848235.1. Classification (GTDB taxonomy): domain Bacteria; phylum Chlamydiota; class Chlamydiia; order Chlamydiales; family FEN-1388; genus CAINFV01. The sequence goes on from CAINFV010000165.1 coordinate 574, forward strand.
CGATGCCAAAAAACGATGTGACAAGGGCAAAAAGAGCGAAGACAGAAGCGGCAAGGGGAATCCATGCCGAATGGGACAACTTCCCAAGGCAAAAGGTGGCGGGCTCTCCTTCCGCAAACGCTTGCAATAATCCTGTTTCTCCTTCTAAAGGGACACTCCCATACACCACAAACTGCCATAATCCATAGACGAGAAAAGCAATTGTTGTTCCTAAAACAACGGCGACCCGTAATGACTTTTTGTCATGGTCGAGGAAGGGGTGGAGGCTTGGCACCATGGTCTGGAAGCTAAAGGCAGTGATAAGAAGCGGGACGGCAAGGTATGCCTGATTCCAGTCTCCACGCATCAGATAGTCTGTGCGGACTAAGGTGACGCCAATTCCAATAATAAAGGCATACGCGACAATCATCAGAATGAAGAGAAGGTCGTTAGCTCTCCCAAGGATATACCGAGGGCCGAGGAGAAAAGGGCCAAACATAAGGACAAAGAGCCAGCATCCGATGCTCTTAGGAACGTCAGTATCAAAGAGATCTGACAGAGCAGCTGATAATAGATGTCCGCATCCTGCGGTATACGCTGTCAGCGAGGCGTAGGAGATAAAGAGAAACAAGCACCACATTACCCCTTTTCCCCATTCTCCTAGGATCGTTGATGCCATGGTGATGATATGCGCATCACTTTTTTTCATCCAAAACCCTATCTCGACGAGGCATAGCGCTGTGATCGTCATGATGATGAAGACAATAATCATGAGGGAGAGGCTTGGGATAAGGCCTGCTGGAGCCCCTGCCACAGGAAGAGCGAGCATGCCCCCTCCGATACAGGTGCCGGCGACGAGAAGGGCTCCTGTGAATGTTCTTGGAGCAAGGCCAAGCCAGGTAGAGAGTTTTGAAATCATAAAATAATTCTTACATTGTGGCGTATTGTTTGTTGAGGCCTTTGCAAAAGGCTCTGTTGTCAAACAATTGTACGTGAGTTGCCTAGAGTGGAGCAAGCTCTCTTTAGCTATCTTTAGGCTCCAGTCCCTAAGTCTCTTACGTGAATAGGCAGCGAATAGCGTCTGGCGCTTTTCCAAAGATAGAGCATCCAGTGCGAGAGTCGATGAGGACATTACATTCCAGGCGAATCCCAAAGAGAGTTGGAAGATAGATGCCAGGCTCTATTGAATAGCAGCCATTTTGGATGAGATGGCGGCCATCACGAGTCTCGTAGTTATCGAGATTTGCTCCTGGACCATGGACATCAAGAAAAATATTGTGCCCTGTCCTATGGGTGAAATAATTTCCAAATCCACGAGAGTCGATGATATACCTGCACGCCATGTCGACTTCCGCCCCAGGGATGGCGCATCCATTTTGGAGACATGTATCGATAAAACGAATGGCGGTGTCCTGTGCCTCACGAACAACGGCGAAGATTTTTTGGGCGATTTCAGGGGGCTTGCGGCCGGTGAATGCTACTTGTGCGAAGTCTGCATATGGGGCGTTGGGATCATTCATTTTGCACCAGGCGTCAATGAGCACTAAGCTGTCAGCTTTGATAAGAGTGTCATCCGATACGTGGTGAGGGATAATCGAATTTTGGCCGACAGCGACGATGGGAGGGCTGTCAAAGCAGGCTTTTTCATCATGAATGATTTTGACGAGGAACTCTTGAAGATTTTTCTCTGTCACATGATTGCTGCTGGCAAGACGCTGCTTCAGCCATTCCCAGCCATGTTCGAAGGCCTTCCCAAGGACCTGCACAGCATCGCGATAGTGATCTTTTTGTATTGGTGAGAAGTGGCCTATGAGTTCGGAGAGGAGTGGCCAGGAGCTGACAATATGGACGCCTTGGCGTTCTAACCACTCTTTGGTGCTTGCATCAAGAATAGACTGTGAGGGAAGTAACTCTGAAGGCCAATATTCCATAGCCACCGTCTGCCCAGGTCGAAGAAGAGAGAACAATATTGCATCGAGTTCACGCCATGAGGAATAGAAGATGGTCTTGCCAATAAAATACCCTGCCAACTGCTCATCGACCTTATGAATAATTTTGATCGGCTCTCCGACCGTTGGCACCCAGTAGAAAAATCGCCGAGACAGCATCGTAGACTCTGGAAGACCGAGCAGGTCTAAAATCGTTTTGTTTCTGCCTCTGTAGTCGTAGAAGAGCCATCCGTCAATATGACGTTTTTCAGAGAGGACTTCTTGAACATGCGATACAACTATTCGTGATGTCATACTGCTACACGGGGTAAAAAGGGTTTTCCGTTCGGCATTTTTGCCGCGTTGTTCACTATAATGTTTTTCTTATAACCCAAGTTACTACCAATTCGCTAGTGTCATATTTCCTAGCGCTTGACGCTGGCGCTTTCTATCTATAGATCGATGACAATAGCGCGCCGGCAGCTCGCGTTCTGAGAACGGGCGAAGTGTCGAAGAGAAGAGGGATGAGGAAGGCCTTTGTACGTGAAGCTGGGAGGCAGCCGAAGCCGAGGATAATAGCCTCTTTGCCTTCTCGAGATGCCTTTTCATATTGTTCTGCCAAGGTAGATGCTGCCAGCTGAGATTGGGAGATGATGGTGAGGAGGAGAGCTGCTTGTATGCGGACGACTTCTGTCTCATGGGAGAGAAGAGGAGAGAGGATCTCATCGAGGGAGTGGCCAAACTCTTGAAAGAGAAATGTCGCTGCAGCTGCCGTTATCCCCCAGCCACGGTCGCCTAGCATCGCTTCTACTTCCTGCCGTGGGATAGGTTGCTCCGCGTAGCAGCGAAGGGAGAGCAGCTGAAGGCGGAGGAAAAGGTCTTGGGATTCTGGGAGCCGAGGAAACGCAGGGTGATGGGGTAGGCGCGAGGCGCCAAGCCATGTGAAGATGCCGTCGGCATGCTCTCCGAGGAGAGTTGACGTCGATGAGAGAGCAGTGCGTAAGATGTCGGAGGCTTCGGGGATCTGTGTTCGATGATAGAGAAGGTATTGGGCAAGATTTATTTTTGTGAGCGGCTCCTGGACTTTTGTGATGAGAGCTGCTGCCAGGGTGATTCCCCGCTGCCCAGATTTGATCAGGTGGGAAGTAGCGATCAGGGCTTTTTCCCTTGGTAAGGTAATAAGCGCCTGTTCAAACCAAACAGAAGCGTCATGCTGGGCATCTTCATGAGAAGAGATGAGCATCGCCCATGCAGCGACAGCGGCAATATCAAAAGAGGGGGCTTGGAGGTGGCTTCTCCACGAGGCGATGAGCTGTTCTGACGCTTCAGGGATGAGAGGCTGCCAGAGCCCTAAGGTTTGAAAAGAGCACTTTTTGACATTTCCCGACGGGTCGGAAAGAAGAGGGAGAAGACATGCTAGCCCTTCTTTTGTAGGGGCTGCTAGAACTGATGAGGCGGCAAGAGCTCTGACTGCAGGCCGTGGATCTACAACAGCACGCTGCAGCCATGCGAGATCGACTTCATCTTTAAGGCTGGAGAGGAGAGACGCCACTTCTACCTGATCTTCTTCTGATAGCGTATCGTCGACGAGGAGAGAGGTGAGGATCTTTTCTGCTGATAAGGCCTTCTGTGCCGCGAGCAGACGTGCAGCGGCGAGCTTTGCTTCTGGAATGTCGCACTGCGCTATCTGTTCTGCCTCTTTTTGGATTGGCTCATCAGGATAGCTGGCAGCTAGCTGCAGAGCGATCTGCTGGATCCCTTGATGGGGGTCGGTGACCATTGTCTTGAGGATGTGCATTCCTCGAACATCTTGGCTTTCTGCTGCCGCGATGAGAGCTTCGGCGCGCATCCTCGGATGGTAGGATCGGGAGGCAGATTCGATATTCACCCAGGCGATGTGTTCGAGGGTAGCTTGGGGGAGTGAGCACTGCCCTTTTTCTTGTGTTTTTTCGTACAGGATCCTCATGCCCTCGATGTCATTGATTTCTGCAAGGTAGTCAAAGAGGAGGGAGATGATCTCTGGGTTTTGGATAAAGTCTTTATCGGAGCGCTGTATCTCTTCGAGGAGGATATGTGTCTCTCGTGTGTCATGGAGCGCCAGGGAAAGGAGGATCTTCTCTTTTTGTGTTGTCTCGGGAAAAAGAGAGGCGGCGCTACACAGTGCTATGGCTGCAAGAGCTCGTACACCCCATAGCATATGGTTATCCCAATGCACCAAGAGGTCGACCTCCGAGAAGATGGAAATGAATATGGTAGACAAGCTGCCCCGATTCTTTTCCGCTATTTGTGATCACGCGGTAGCTGTTCTGAATGCCAAGCTGCTGTGCTATCTTCCGTGCAACGGTCAGGCATTCGCCGAGGACTGCTTCATCCTCGTCAGAGGCTCCTGCGAGGTTTGGTATGAGTTTTTTGGGAACGATGAGGACATGCACCGGGGCTTGAGGGGCGATATCATGGAAGGCGAGGATCCTTTCATTTTCAAACACCTTCTTGCAGGGGAGCTTGCCTTCAATAATCTGTCCGAAAACGGTACTCATTTATGACGTCCTTCTTTTTCTTTTCGCAAAAGGGTAAAGACACGCTCTACAGCAGCCAGAGCAGCCTCTTTTGTCTTCCATACCGAGATAAACCTGCCCTTATGACAGAATACAGCATCAGGAATCCCGGAGACGCTCTCTAGATCCTTATCCATGAGGCCTGCCCAAGCGGCGGGAAGGGGCAGGCGAACGCGCATCCTCTCGTCATTCGTCGGCGGGATGCCGCGTAGTTTCCATTGGCCTGCAATTGGCATGATGATGAACTTAGCCGGGTGTCGCTCTCCTCCGAGTTCGAAGAAGGAGTCTATCCAAGGGACATGGTGCTCAAAGAGGAGGTATTCTTTCCCCGTGCTCATGACTTTTTGAACCTCTCCGCGAGCAGATTGATTGTAGCGGTAGCGATCGAGGAGTCTTGAGAGGTGTCCTGCTGCGAATTCTACAGCGGAAATATAGGCGGCATAGAGGTCTTCGGTGGAAGCTTCATAGTAGATGGGGTTGAAATTGGAGATGACATGTGAGAAGAGGCAGTAGCCAGGAAGCTGAGGGTCTTTGCCGTTGTCATGGGCGTCGATCCCTCTGATGAGGGAGTTGATGAGGAAGTCGGCCTCTTTCTGTTGAAGCAGTTTTGTTGAGCGAAGGTATTCGAGGATCATTCCTGCTGAGCTTAGGAAGCCTACATAATCGACTTGATGGTGGTCAAACCGTTTTACCTCCGGTTCGTAAAGCCCCCCAACGTCGCAGACGTATTCACAGCGGTTGAGAATGGTGGTGTCACGTGTTCGGAAAATCTTGTCTTTGTCGATAAGGCCAAGGACAAGGAGCATAGCACATGCTGTGACGTCATCAGCATGGAATGTCCCATCATGGGTACCGAAAGAGCGTGGAGCGATCGTGTGTTCTTCGTGCATCGTAGCCTATCGGATGTTGATCGAGCCCGAGTTTATACGTTTTGAAACGTCATTATCAATGAGGGGGGTGTTTTTAGGCCAAACAGAACAACGGATTACGTAAAAAATGCGATCAGGCCCAAGGCGGCTGCCAATTTCCTATGTTATCAAAAAATATTGACTAATATTGAAGGCGGGGGATAAAGCGAGGAGGTAGATGTAAAGTTATTCTCGAAGGGAGGTTGGATATGGCAGAGACTGATATGCCCTATGCAGGGCTTGAACCAATGGAAGTCTCTATTCCAGTGACGGAAGGGGTTAAGAGAGAGGCGGATCAAAAAGGTGACCTAGCAGGGCATGAGGTAGTTGCAAAACGAGTACGATCGTCTGCGCCAGCTGCTGAAGAAAAAAGAATCGGAAGAAAAGAAATTGATAGTGCTTTTGCTGTGTGGGGAGCTCGGCCAGAAGATGAGGCGGCAATCCAATCTGTGATGGAAATTTTTGAAAAAATGCCCGTTGTGGGGGGGAGTATATTGCCACCGCTTGAAAAAGTGACGAAATCAATGCGTGAGCGGACGGCGAAAGGAAAAAGACCATCAAAGGCGAGGGCAAAAAAAACGTCTGAAACGTTTAAGGCTGCTTGTATTGACCGCTGTCTTCGTGCTCTTGATGAAGCATCTGACCCTAACGACGCAAAATCTTCAGAAGAAACGGCCAAGATGGCCCCTTTTGTGGCTCGTGTTATCGAAGGGATGAAAAAAATTTCCACGAGCGACGAAATTACTGCCGCTTACTTGGCGTTAAAAGGGAGGAAGCTCGAGGAGCTGGAAGAAGATCCTTTATTGACATTCGTTCATCTCATTGAACAGAGGAGCTGCGAGAAGTGTCTACGGGAGGAGGAGAGAAAAATTTCAAGCACTGTTGCTCTTGTCATGGACAAAAAAGCCGCCGGTCAGGTTTTGACTGAAAAGGAGCTCTCAGAAGTTTTGGTTTCTTTTTTTCCTTTTGAAGCTAAAAAAATACTCGCAGAGGTATTGCCAAAAGGAGCATCCCTTGACAGTCCCCAAAATCGAGCATTGGTTCATGATTATTTGGCACGCCTCGGTGGGGAAGAACTTACAAGGAGGATTCGCTACCCTTCTACTATGAGAATTTGGGATGCGTACCTAAAAGCGGGCGTCGAAATTCCAGAGACATTTATGCCTCACATTGATTCCCTTCTTGAGTATGCCATAGGGAATAAATCTCTTAATGCAGGGTTGCACACCATTCCTGAAGATGCGAGAACAAAAGCCCAAGAGATAGTCCATGACATTTCGTATTATACCACCGAAGAGGGTTGTGAAATAAGGCCAATTGTAGCTACTGCTCGATCATTACAAGAAATTCCCTCCATGCGCCAGCTACATGATTCAATAGGTGTCTTTACAGGTGAGACAGAAAAATTTGAAGGGCTTGTTTTAAGGCCGCTCATAGAAAAACAAAAGAGGGGGGAAATACCTCCTGAGCTTCAGACATTGATAGACGCTCTGGCAGTTGATGAGGACCATGTGAGATCCGAGGTGATCTTCTCACCCAGCCGGGCTAGAGACTTAGAGGCGTTGGAAACGTTTTTGTCAGAGGTAAAGGCTGGGGCTCGAGTAGGATTTCCAGCTATATTAGGAGAAATTGATGTTTATATAAATTTTACAAGAGTGTGTCGAGAACAGCAGCGCTCGATGACGGAAGCGCTTCAAAACGCAGAGGCACTTTACATTCCTAAAGAGGCAAAGTTAACTCTGCGCCAGACGTGGTTTTTGACTCATTTTGCGAAGCTGCATTCAGAATATATTCAACATTTGCCAGTTAGTCAATCTCCTCGTGTGGGTGAGTTGCGTGCAGATATGGCTCAAATGAGTACGTGTGTGGAGTTTATGGGTCGGTTTGACGAGTTACCTGCCTACTTTCCAGGTGATATTATTCTGACTAACGCGCGTATCGAAGATGCTGTCAAGGGAAGGCCGCATGAAGAAGGCTACTGGAGCGCTGCAAAAGAGTTGGTGGGCAAATGGAGTGTCCCGCATCAAGCTGTAAACGCTGGGTATAATCACGCCGCTCCAGTTGTCTCTGATTCTCTTGAAAAACACCCAGAACGCGCCGTCTCTGAAGGCCCGTTTCCCGCGACTTTTGATATGAATATGAGATACGGGATGGTTGTTGGGAGTACTTCTGTTGAAAGTTATATAATTGAGGAGTCTTTTCATCCTGTTTTGACCAAAATTGTTCTTCCACAGACCCTTGAAATGCTGAAGGCGGTCTGGGGAACCCAAGATTTGGCTATCATAGAGCAGAAGTTACAAGACATGTACAGAACATGTGTTGCTCAGGCGGCCAAGGAGATTATGGGGCGAAAAGGGAGATTTGTAGAGAATGAAAGGATTATGCTGCGTACGTATGTGAATAGTTGGGTAGATTTTTTTCTAAGAAGCACTGTCTATGCAACGAGGGAAATGCGAAAGGTTTTTCGTGCTAAGAGGACCGGTGTCCGGCCGCCTAAAATGAGGGGCGAGGAATTTCAGCAGATTATCCTTCCGAAGGAAGTAGGAGATCAGACAGTACCCTTTACGTGTGCTAGGCATACTGCGACATTGGTGTGTCTCGCACAAGAAAAATTGAATCAACAAATTTCGCTTCTTGTGGACGGCGGTCCTGATTCGGTGTGTTTATTTGCGACGTTTCCTCCGGAATATCCCGCTCGATCTATTATGCCGCTTGATATCCGTGAACTTAGTGCGGCCACATATGAGCACTCTCAGCGTCCTTTAGTAATACGGCAGTTTGTGCACATTCCTGACGAGCTTCGCGGGCAGTAGGCGAAACGGGCGTCCTATACGGATGCCATTTGATATTGGATTTTTTTCAGGCCTTCGGGAATAGTCACGTCATCTATCTTGCCCTTCCACGTTTGGTACAACGTTTCGAGCAGGCGTTGTACCGCCATCCCCTTGGGGGTTTCTACCTTGTTTTTGATAAACATGCTTTCGTAGACTATCTGTTCGCAAAATTCAGTTTCTTTGTCAGACAGATCTATCCCAGACTTCAGGCAGGACGCAGCTATTGCGGCGATGGTATACATGTGCTCTGCAGGCAAAATCCTGTCCTGCCAAAAAGCTTGTAGCTCTTGGATGCACTTGTGAAAAGCAGATACATCTTCTTCTGTCTGAACTGCAGGCCGCCCGTGAGGTTTATTTCTGGAAACATGAGCTGCCATGGTTTCGAGCATGTCAGGAAGTGCGTCCCAACGTTCAGATTGTAAATGTGTGATGCAGCCCCTGATGGATTCTGTGATAGTCGGTGTGGCGATTGTGTCGGTTTCAACAGGCTTTTTTGTTGCAACGGCAGTCTTCCTTTGAGCGAAATCTGCAAGCTGCCGGCGAGTTTCTAACAGTGGGGGAGGAAGCTGTGATCCTCGTTTGACGAAACTCCGCTGGAGATCGGTGATCATCTCAAGGCAGATCATGGCCTGTATGTTGTACTTTCCGACCCCCTTTTTTATATCACGAAACCCCTTCAGCAACACATGTGCCCTTCCGTAGTCTCGGAATTTTTTATACCATTCACGGGAGGACTGAGAACGTATGAAGGAAAGGAGGCAAAGCGTCGTGCACGTACCTCCCAGTTGTCCATGACTCCATAGTTGAGGATTTTGGCTTGGAGGGAGTATTTTTCCCTTCAACAGCGGGAGTGCCTGCTCGTAGAGCTTTTGGATATCCCCTTCCGAGGAGCTCCTGTTCAGCTTGAGCATCTCTGCCAGAAAGGGGCCAGTACAGAGGTCGCTTTCAGAAATTTGGTCTATTTCCAAGGCCGTTTGAAATCGGATTTTTCCATCAGAGCAGGTTTTGGAATAGTGATATTGCTCAAATCCTTCTCCGGTGTTGTGGAGCGTTACCCTGTATTTTTTTTCGCCAGTATCGTTTTGATCGGTGCAGGCAATTGAGATCAGTGAGGAGTGGCTTCTGAAGTTGCAGGGGACGGCCAGGTATTGGCCAACATGAAGTGCCGTAATATCTTGTTGGATCCGAGGTGCCTGATCAACTGGGGGCCATCCAAAGAATTCAGACAGATGGGGGATGGCGTTTTTATCAATTTGCCGTGCGTAGTCAAGGGCATGAATCAGATCCATGGGTGGGTATGGCATGTCTGACAAGAGATCTATTGTGGACTGGAGTGAGTTTTGAAACAAGTTGGCGGCGGCAACCCCTTTTCCTAGGTATTCTACTGAAAAATGGGTTTCCCAATGAAAACGATGCCTAAGCTGAAACTGTGTCTTTCCAATCAATGAGAGAGCTGTAGTCGCCAACCCAGCTGGGGATTTGGCGGCATTCAGACGGGCGAACTCATTCTCGACGCGCTTTGGGAAAAGAGGAGGAATTATCTGCGGCCTAAAAGGGTGAATCAAACTTGTGGACATAGATAACTTTGGTTTGTGAATTTTTAGCAATTCTATACCAGTTATTATATTTGCTTTGTTAATAAAAATGAAGTATAAAGTCATTTTTTTATATTAAATTTATAAAGTTGGCGTTCGGTCCTTTTTAACGGTCCCCAATTCCACATCAGGGGCTGTCTCGTAGGAAAAACGTAAAAAGCGGGCGTTGGGAGTGTTCTTCAAACCCTAAGTTTCAAACAGCAGGAACGCCGCAAAGCTCTCGCCGATGCTAGAAAGTTGACGCCATTGGATGGAGACTTGGGTCTTAAGTGAATTTATGGGTATCTTTTTATTAATTTATGAGGCATTCAAAAGAAAAATGTTGAAAAGATTTTTTTTCATGGGGTTGGATTATGGGTAAGCCAATTGAGATCCATTCAAAGAAATTTACGTTTCTCGTGCCCGTAAAAGAGGGCGAGCCCAATGTGATCAAATGGATCGAAGAGGGAAGAGAGAGAATAGTGACATTTATAGTGAAGCCATCGGCGGAAGCCCTTCAGCGGATTAAGATAGATGACAAATTGTGGTACCAGATCGGCAGGCTGGGTACAGACATTTTTTTAAAGAAAACAGAGTGGGATTCATTGTCGCCTGATGACAAGAGCAAACTTAAAGAATTCTTTACCACCACCTTCCAAGAGGCTGTTGGGATAGCCAAGAAAGTTCGTGTTAAAAGACCGAATTTTGGCAGTGAGATCGTTGCAGAAGAGGCAGAAAGGGCCAAGACTCTCGTCGAAGAACGGCTCGTAGAGTTGATCGCTGCTGCGAAATCAAGTAAGAAAAAAACCTCGAAGATGGTTATCTCTAAAAAAATTGGCGTCATCCGCTGTGAGCTGCAACAGACAGGTGATGTCAAGATATCCATCGAACGAGAAGGCGGTAAGGGATCCTATAAAACAGCTAAGAAAGTGATTGATTTTGGATGTACGGAGATGATTGTTGCTGAGAACAAGGCCTATGCCTATTTAAAGCTCCATGATTTGAAGACCCTTTCTCCCAGAGAAGTCGAAGCTCGTATAAAAACGCTTAGAGACGAGATAGGCATAATGAACTTTTTGGCCCAGCATGGCGCGCAGAACATGGTACAATTTCGCGAGGTAAAGACGAGACAGGTCGTGGGAGAGGACGAGAAGGATCGCATCGGCATCATCATGGAGTGGTTCGACTTAGGAGATGCGAAATGGATTGGCATGGCACCGCCGGAAAAAGACACAAAAGAATATATCGACGTTATTCGTATCGCATGCGACGCCGCTGTCGGCCTTGCAAGCCTTCACGCACTCAATTACATACATTCCGACGTAAAACCCGCGAATTTCTTTATCACTTCTGGCCATGGGCAGGTGGCGGCTCGGCTCGGAGATTTCGGCTCGGCTGTTCCAGTGGGGGCGAAGAGGAAAGCTTGTTCACTCGCCTATGCAGCACCGGAGTTATGTGACATTGGATTTATAGCCACAACTCAATCTGACGCCTGGTCATTTGGAGTAGGCCTTCTTGAGATGTTTCATGGAAGCGACGCCAACAAATTTTTAAAAATGAAGACTCTGAAAAATTGGCGAGAATCATTGACCCAAATTGTTCCTGTCCTAGAACAAATTATACCCACTCTAGATCCCACCAGCCCCATCGATGGGTTAATACTGGATTGTTTGGAGAAAGAGCCTCAGAACAGGCCCACGCTACAACAGATTGTAGAGCGGCTTCAAGAGGCACTCTTGGTGGAAAGCCCCCCCAAAAAGCCTCTTTCTCCAAAAGAGGAGGCTCTTCGTGAAGCCCAGGAGATGGAGCGGCTGTTGGCTTGGAAGCTCAAAGCAAAAACGCCCGCAGTTTCGGAAGGCACGGCAGCTTTATAAACGAAGTGCTCAAAATGGCCGTTCAACGAGGTTGAAACCCGGGTTTCAAGTGGAAGCGGTGTAGGTTCAGTTTTCGCCGACTTCTTCGGGTTCTATCTGTGTGGGCTCTATTCCTGGAAGTGCACGGAGCTCTTTTTGAAGGTCTTCTGCGGCCGTGGCAATCTCTGGTGAAAGGGCGTACCATCGGAGGAATACAATGGCATATGTTAGCGTTTTTTCTATCTCTTGGTAGTCCTGGATACTTATTTCGATGCTTTCCTGCGAGGCCGAACGTTTTGCGATTAGATCGTTAATAATCTTTTGGCCTTTTGTTATGTCTTCATGAGCGTCTTCGGGGCCACTCAGGGCAGCCTCGGCAAATGCTAATGACAGTTGACCAAGGGTTTGGCCGCATTCAGCAACCAAAAAAGCCGCTTTCAGTGTAGAAAGAGCTATGGCTGCTGTCTCTCGGTATTTGAGGGGATCTTCCTTGGAGTTAGGGGATAAGGTTACGATTGCTTCAATATCGGAAAGAAGCTGGCTCCCAGTCTTCTCTTCTTGGTCAGAGATCGAAAATGCAGTGTCAAGGACGTCCGCCACAAGGTCTGAAGAAGATTTTTTAAGTCTTTCGATAGAGGATGATAGAGATCTAAATTCTTCTCCGAGGTTTCTTTTAGACGTTTCTGAAACACGGTTCAGCTTTTCCTCAACAGACATCAGATCCACGAGTCTTGCTAAAGGATCCTCTAGTTGAGTAGACGATTTTTCTTCAAGGGTTCCTTCGAAAATCTCTGGTTCCCCTTTCTGTACGCGTTTCCGCCATGCGATGGCGGCTGTTGGTTGGGGAATGAGCAGCGTGTGAGCAGACATATCCTGTACATAAGTTCGTAATGCATTCATGGTGAAACGAGCGATCTGGAGTTGATATTCGGAAGCAGGTTCATCTGATTTTTCAGAACTGAGAACATTCTCACACAAATCGATGCCGTTGAGTACCGCAAGCAGGTTGTCGAGTCGGTCAAGGGGGGCACTTTTCAGATCTTCAGCTGTAGGGATTAGCCTTTGGATGGGAGCGTCCAATTTATGAGCTTTCAGCTCTTGGGATACACGTTGTAGGGAACAAACTGTTTTACTTCTTTCTTCAGAATCGAGTTTACGAAATAAAATTTCGGATTCTAACCCTTTGTAAACGTCGAATTGTGTAGAAACGCTCTTTTCCCACGCAGTTTCGATAGCCTCCCAGTCCAGAGGATTGGATAGAGGGGTGGAAGTTGGGGTGAAAAAGTCAGGTTGGTACAGTTCCCGTTCCTCAGGGAGGGATAGAGCGGCTTCGCCGCGTGCACGGAGGATTTGGTTCAAATCTTCACATTGTCCGGTTACATCAGCGACAAGTCTTTGGAGTTGGTCGATTCTTTCTCCTGTTTGCTGGATTCTCAGTGCGGCTTTTGCACAGAATTTTTCCAGATCTTTGGCAAACTCAGTATGATCATAGTCCCTATTTAGGAATTGGCTCCGTGCCGAAGTGATGCCGAACAACGCCCAATTTGTCAGCTGTCGCCAGTCCTCGTTTTGGGGGCTTTTTAAGGAAAGTATCGACGTGAGGTGGTCGACAAATTTTTCAAGATAACCAACCCTTGTTTGCCAGCTATCAAACTGATCTACTGACTGAGGTGGTTCTGTGAGGGTAGTGACGAGGTCTTGTGCCTCTTGGAATCCCCTTACGAATTCGTAGTCCTTCTTGAGAGCATTGAGTGATCTCTTGAGTGTTTCTACTCGTAGCAAAGTGTTTTTCTCAATACGCGTGAGATCAATGATCTTTGAGCGCAACTGTGAAATAGGATCTTCGATGCTGTTGCGCAGTCGATTGAATTCTGAATGGACGGCCTCCCAATCCGTTGGATGAGAAAAAATTACAGAAACAGGGTTTTCCAAGATTGCTTGGGTAACCAGAGTCTCGTCGTACGTTTGTTTAACACCGATGAAGGCCAGGGCCTTTTCTCGATATGCAACTGGTATGGAGGAATCTATTGCAGCGAGCGTCTGTGATATGTCTACTCTTGTTTCACGCTGGATAGCATAAAGGGCCGCCTTAGCACGGTCACTAAAGTCGGCGACGTCTACGAAAAACTGTTTTTCGAGCTTTGGAGACGTAAGAGCAACGCTGAGGGCACGAAGTGTCCATAATCGCAATTGTGTTGATTTTTCTTGAGTGGATGTAAAATCTACAATATAGCTGATCGTAAAGAGAGAATCAAAGAGTCCCTCAAGCTCTTCATGTTCGCTTTTAGGGGGTCTTTTCAGCTGAAGTTGCTTTTTTGCAAAATCTACTATATCGGCTACGCCCAGATCTTGTTTATACTTTTCCAAATAAGTGATGAGTTCTGTAACACGCATTCTAACAGCTTCACATTCTCCAGCCTGCGGCGATACTTTAGTTCTGTGTATTGCCCGAGGTCGTTCTTGCTCTTCTGGGGCGTCGACAGGTTTTTCTTGTGCCGTGGATTCTATTATAGTAAGCCTTCCGAATATCAAGGACAGATCAGAAGAAGGCGGTGCCCGTCCAAATTCTAGTTCGAGCGTATCCAGCTCTGATCTGAGAGCGGAATTTGCTGGTAGCGACGCTTTGAGGGCAGCGATGCGCCTTTGCAGTTCATCTTTTTTGAGGAGGCGTTTGCCTATCTCGGCTCCCGAAGAAAATTCAGGTTTAACTTCTTCTCCTATTTGGAGCGGCTCAGGTTCACGAGGCTTACCCGTTGCTTCTTCTTCGGCCTCTTCTGACTCCGTCTCCTTAGCTCGTTGTACTAGTTGTATACGTGCTAATTCAGCGTTGACATTTTGAAGATCCCCGGTTGTGCGGGCCTTTTTCAGATTTTCCTTAAGAGCAGCAAGTTCCATATAAAAGCCAAGAGAAAATCCCTTGTTACCCGATGGAGAAGAAAGAGCTGCATCCAAAGCTTGAATCTGGGAGCTAATTTCTAGTTTTTGAGCTTTTACCTTCTCGTCTTCCGCAATAAGGGCTTCTCTACCTCCTGGTAAGGGAGATTCAGGACCGCGATCGGTTTCTATCCCGTGAGATTCTGTAAGATCCTTCACTTCTACGGGATTTTTTTCTGGCTGTTCAACGGCCTCTTCGGGGGCACGGCTCTTTTCGGCACTAACTGACAGTGCAAGAGCATCGAGTCTTGAGGAAAGGACCCCGCAAATATCATCTAGATATTTTTTCAATGATGATGCGTCGATAGGGAGGTCGATTCCTGGCGTTTGCAGTTTTTCCCACTCTGCCACGATGACATTGAACTCTTCTCGTAATGGGGAGCCTTTGGGGATTTGTGTTCCCAGATACCGTATCCTTGGTGCCAGTGCAAGATTGTCGAACTCCTTAAGTTGCGTTGCTTCTTTCATGAAGGTAAAAAGCGTGATGAGAATGGAGACTCTCGTCGTGCCTGAAGTTTCTAAAGCCTTTTTCTTTGCATCCTCTACGAAATGTAGGGCATATGTGGCGTATAGATCAGCGCCTGTTTCCTTGGCGTTTTTCCATATTTTTAATTTTTGTTCAAATTCCCAAAGAGGGAAATGAAGATGTTTATCCACAAACGCATTCTTCGCTTCTTCAGGGGCTGTTCGTTGAGGTTCTTCCTGGTTTTGCACTTCCTTTGCACAGTGTTTTGAGGCGTAGTATTGCACGAGGTCTTGATAGTATCCAAAACAGGCGGCTACTTTCTGGAGATCTTCTTCGGTGCCCTTTCCTTCTCCGAGTTCTTTGAAGCCTTGTTGAATGAGGTTTCCAAGATGCCTTACGTTTTCTTCAAATTTGTACTGATGGCTTTTTCCTGTAATACCGATCAAGATCCTTTGAAAGATATGCTTTTTTTCTATAGAGATTGAGGGTGTTCCGTCCGCGCCATTCTTCTTCTGCACCCGCACAAAAACGCCCACTTCCTTCGGAACGGGGCCAGCACCCGGCTTCGTAGGAGTAGCGGCAAAACTTTTATAAATCTCTAATAGTTGTGGGAGGGCTGTTGGTGCAGACATTAGGAACTTCCTTCGTATTGTGGCTTGCTCTGATCGTTGTCAATTCAACGATTTTTTTCAAACACCATTTCTCCTGTTTAGCCTCGGTTATCACTCATCTTTCGAAAGACTGGCAATCAGAACGCTCTCTTTGCTATAGTTAGCAGCTGTTATTATCAGGGAGGCTTCATATATGGCTGAAGAATCAGGACGTCAAACGACAGCTATTCAACCGCGCCGGGATCAAGATTTTCCAGAATGGTATCAGCAGGTAATTCGTGCTGCGGACATGGCTGAAAACTCTCCTGTCAGAGGCTGCATGGTCATCAAGCCCTGGGGATGGTCTATCTGGGAGCGCATCCGCGACTACCTCGACTTCCGCATCAAAGCAACGGGTCACGAAAACGCCTATTTCCCCCTCTTCCTGCCGTTGAGCTATCTCGAAAAAGAAGCGTCCCATGTCGAAGGGTTTGCCAAGGAATGCGCTGTTGTCACCCACCATCGTCTAGAATTCAAAGATGGGAAGCTGGTGCCCGTCGCAGAGCTCGAAGAGCCTCTTGTCATCCGCCCTACATCAGAGACGGTGATCGGAGAGGCTTTTTCTCGTTGGGTGAACTCATGGAGAGACCTCCCATTGAAGATCAACCAATGGGCAAACGTCGTTCGATGGGAGATGCGCCCAAGGATCTTCCTCAGAACAACAGAGTTCTTATGGCAAGAAGGCCATACGGCCCATGCTACAGAAGAAGAAGCGTGGCAAGAAGCCAAGCTCATGCTCGAAGAATATCGTAAACTGATGGAAGATGTCATGGCGATGCCTGTCATCATCGGCTCTAAGTCCCCAGGAGAGCGCTTTCCAGGGGCCGTTGACACGATGTCATTAGAATGCATGACACAAGATCGAAAGGCAATTCAGGCAGGGACGTCGCATTATCTAGGCCAGAACTTTTCAAAAGCCTTTCAGATACGGTTTAACACTCCTGATGGGAAGATGGAGTACGCTTACACTACATCATGGGGTGCCACCACGCGTCTGCTTGGCGCTATGATCATGGTACATGGCGATGATAATGGACTATGTCTGCCGCCAAAAATTGCCCCCTATCATGTCGTTATCATCCCGGTGTTAACGAAGGCAGAGCGCAATGAAGCGGTGCTCAGAGCCGCCCAGAAGCTGAAAGCAGAGCTCGAAGCCCGCTCTTTTGATGGAAGCCCAGTCCGCGTTCATATCGATGGCAGGGATATACGAGCAGGGGAGAAAGGGTGGATGTGGGTCAAGAAGGGGGTTCCCCTCAGAATAGAGCTTGGGCCTCGCGATATTGAAACAGAGTCCTGCGTTGTCACCGTTCGCGATGACCCTCAGCTGGCAAAAACAGTCATGCCGCACACTCAGCTTGTGCGTACTATCGAAGAGATGCTTGCAGACTTCCAGGAGCGGTTGTTCCAAAAGGCATGGGCTTTCCGTGAGCAACACATCCATACTGATATTTCTTCATTCGATGAGATGAAAGCATTTTTCACTCCAAAAAATGAAGAAAAACCAGAGATCCACGGGGGATTTGTTAAGGCAAAGTGGTGTGGCGATCAAAAGACAGAAGAGCTGCTCAAAGAGATGAAGGTGACGATCCGCAGCATTCCCATTCAGCAGTCAGGAACGCAGGGCCGCTGTATCATCACCGGGCAGCCCGCTACGATCGACGCGATCTTTGCAAAATCGTATTAGAGACTGTGCAAGAATATACCGATTCTTGAACAAGAAGAGGTATAACATGCGCCATGTTGGGTGAGCGAGGTCGTCGAGATGTCGAGGATCGTAACGAGCTCCATAGCGTGCTATGGGAGGGGAGGCGATCCATCGGCAGATCGGATGGGGCAGTGATCAGCCAACATGGCACAGCTGCTAAGGCTATTTGACGAATATCCAATGCCCTTGGATGTGAGACGGCTTGGTTTGTGTTGGCTTTTTCGATTTCCGTGCTGCCAGAAGCCGGGCATCAATCGCTTTTTCTAAGACATCTCGTTGCCGTTGTAGGACTGCCCACTCCTCATGCTTAAAACGGCCAGGATCATGAAGAGCGTTGACAAGCTCGTCGCCGGAAATCCCTAGGGATTCGAACAGCTGACGATTTTCTTCTTCTATCTTTTCAAGTTCTTTGTCTTGCTCGGCAAGGAGTTCGTCGTGATGATCTTCCATGAACTTAGATCTCCTACGAATGAGTGTTTACGGATATTGTCGCACCTGAGGCTTTTTCTATGTATCGATAATATTGGAAGCGGCAATGTGCGATGGGATTTTTTAGATTTTCGCCAGCCCAGAGCGGTTTTGTTCTCGTATGGAATTGTTGAGGCTTGAAATAAAATGCTTTTTTTATTATCTTGTTATCAAATTTAATTTTAGCGCTTCTAAGCCTTCGGTTGCTTGTTTTTTTGGATACAGATTTCGGCAGGCTTTCTTCATGCTTCCTAGACCCTTAGACTACGTGTACTCTTTTCCGCCCGTTTTCAGATAAGGATCGATTGGAGTAGAGTGACTATTTGGGGTTGGCCGAACCACGGTGATGATATCTGACCATCACATTGAGGCGGCACCTAAGTCCCTGCCATGAGTTTTTTTGTAATGAGGAGAGTATGGTCAAGCGGTACGACGAACAGTCTATTCAAACATTAGATGCCCTCAGCCATATTCGTCTGCGGACGGGAATGTACATAGGGCGATTAGGAGACGGCTCACACCCTGATGATGGTATCTATATCCTTCTCAAGGAAGTGATCGATAATAGCATCGATGAATATATCATGGGCCATGGACGCTCTATAGAAGTCACATGGGATCCGGCGGCACAGACGATGTTAGTGCGAGACTTCGGACGCGGCATTCCCATTGGCAAGCTTCTCGAATGCGTGAGCCAGATCAACACCGGAGCGAAATATAATGATGATGTATTCCAGTTTTCAGTAGGCCTCAATGGCGTTGGTCTGAAAGCTGTCAACGCTCTGTCCCAAAACTTTACTGTTACATCCATTCGTAGTAAAGCATTTCGCACAGCCCGTTTTAGCAAGGGCGTTCTTGTCGAAGAGGAGATGGGGAAGACCGATGAGCCTGATGGCACCCGCATACAGTTTCTCCCCGACGCTGAGATTTTTGGAGAATTTCATTTCTTAGAAGAATTTTTACTTCGACGTATTCAGTACTACGCCTTTCTCAACTCAGGGTTGACACTTGTCTTCAACGGCCAGAAGTTTATCTCAGAACAAGGGCTGCTTGACCTCATCGAATATGAAGTCAAAGAAGATCGCCTCTACCACCCCCTCCATGCAAAATCAGCATCGTGTGAGCTTGCATTCCTCCATTCATCGCACTATGGGGAGAGTATCTTCTCCTTTGTCAACGGGCAGCATACCTCCGACGGCGGGACACATGTGCAGGCATTCCGCGATGGCCTCTGCCGTGCTCTCAATGAGTTTAGCAAGAAATCTCTCCAGAGTGTTGACGTCCGCGAAGGGCTTATCGCTGCTTTTCTCGTGCGCGTCAAAGATCCTGTCTTTGAGTCGCAGACGAAAAATAAACTCGGTAATGTCGAGATTAGAACAACGCTGTCGCAAGATGTAAAAGAGCTTGTCCTCGACCTTCTCCATAAAAATCCTGAGGTCGCCCAGCGCATTGTCGATAGGGTGCAGTTCAACGAAAAGGTCAGAAAAGAGCTGCAGGCAGTACGCAAAGAGATTAAAGAAAAGCAAAAGAAAATCGCCCTGAAGATTCCAAAGCTTCGAGACTCCCGCTACCACTTTCATGAGGATGTCCCCCTAGGCGAAGAGACGATGATCTTTTTGACAGAAGGGGACTCTGCTAGTGCCTCAATTGTGGCGTCGCGCGATCCAATGAGACAGGCTGTCTTCTCCCTTCGAGGAAAGCCCCTTAACGTCTTCGGCTTGCGCCTCGACCAGCTTTATAAAAATGAAGAGCTGTTTCATATGATGTCAGCCCTTAACATCGAAGCTGGTGTCGACGGCCTTCGCTATAACAAAGTCATCCTCGCAACAGATGCTGACGTCGATGGCTTGCATATCCGCAATCTTCTTATCACCTTCTTCTTGACATACTTCGAAGGCCTGGTGATGAATGACCACCTCTATGTCCTCGAGACACCGCTCTTCAAGATCCGACGGAAAGACAAATCTGTCTTCTGCTATTCAGAAGTAGAAAAAGATAAGAAGCTCGCTTCGATGCCAAAAGATGGCATTGAAGTGACGCGCTTTAAAGGTCTTGGAGAGATCTCCCCGAATGAGTTCAAGCCGTTTATCTCTACAGAGATGAGGCTAATCCCTGTCACTGTCGGACAGATGTCTGACGTGCGCCCTACCCTTGAATTCTACATGGGGAAGAATACTCCCGAGCGAAAAGAATTTATTATGAGAAACTTGATCCGTGAGGAAGTGTAGTTCATATGCGTGATGTAAAAGAGTTGATGAGAGATCAATACCTTCGCTATGCCTCATACGTGATTTTGGATCGTGCGATCCCAGAGCTCGCCGATGGCCTAAAGCCTGTGCAACGTCGCATCTTGCATACCCTATATAAGATCCATGATGGCAAGTTCCATAAGGTAGCCAACGTCGCCGGCCAGACCATGGCGTTCCACCCCCATGGCGATGCAGCAATCACTGAAGCACTTGTCAACATAGCGACAAAAGGTTTTCTCCTCGACTGCCAAGGAAATTTTGGGAATATCTTCACCGGTGACCCGTCAGCAGCAGCTCGTTATATCGAAACACGGCTGTCAAAACTGGCTGTAGAGACGATGTTTAACCCAAGGCTGACAGAATACGTTCCCTCGTATGACGGCAGGAATGACGAGCCTGTCATCCTCCCTGCGAAGATCCCTCTTCTCCTCATGCAGGGGACGGAAGGGATTGCCGTTGGCATGGCAACGCGCATCTTCCCTCATAACTTCCAAGAGCTCATCCGTGCAGAGATAAACCTGATTAAAGGACGCTCTACACGCCTCTACCCAGATTTTCCAACTGGCGGGTTGATGGACGTGTCTGACTATAACGATGGCCAGGGGAAGGTGCGCCTGCGGTGTAAGATAGAAGAGAAGAATCCAAAGACCATTGTCATACGTGAGATATGCCCCTATACCACAACGGAGAGCGTGATATCATCGATTGAGGAGGCGGCAAAAAAAGGCAAGATTAAGATCGAATCGATCCATGACTTTACAGCAGAACGGGTGGAGATTGAGATAAGCCTTCCACGATCTGTCTACGCCAAAGATGTCATCGATCAGCTCTATGCCTTCACAGAATGTGAAGTCTCTCTTACCTCACAGATGGTGGTCATCTCCGATGGCAATCCGAAAGAGACGACGGTCAGCGAGGCTCTTGCCTTCTATGCAGAGCGGCTGAAATGGTGCCTCACACGAGAGCTGGAATTAGAATTATCAGATATCAAAAGGTCAATCTTTGAGAAAAACCTAGAACGGATTTTCATCGAAGAGAAGCTGTATCAATGTATCGAAATGGTCGCGGTGTTCGAAAAGGTATATGGCGTTCTCGCCGAGGCCTTTGAGCCATATCACTCACAGCTGTTGCGGCCCCCTGTCAAAGAAGACTTTGACCTCCTCCTTAAAATCCCAATTCGCCGTATTGCAAAATTTGACCTCGATAAAAATCGCGAGGAATGTCGCGCCCTTGAAGACAAGGAGGCGATTACCCTCCGCTCGTTAAGCGACATCCCTCAATATGCCATTCAGTACCTCGAAGGGATCCTCAAACGGTATGGCCCTGACTTCTCACGGAAGACAGCCATACAAGATCTGGAGATCGTTGACAAACGCGAGATGGAGCGCAAAGAGATCGAGGTTGGTGTCGACAGAGAGCATGGCTACATCGGTACAAAAGTGCCTGGCAGTGAACGCCTCGCATGTACGAACCTCGACCGTCTTCTTGTCCTTCTCAGCGATGGCACCTACAGGGTTCTTAACATCACAGACCGCGTCTATGTTGCCAAGGCGGGTGTCACCATCGCCTACTGCGGCGTTGCCGACAAGCAGCAGATCCTCACCTGCTGTTATAGAAATACTAATACCGGTCTGAGCTTTTGCAAACGGTTCGTCGTCAAACAATACATCCTCGATCGTGAGTATGCCTTTATCCCCGAAGGGACAGAACTTCTCCTCGTCTCTACGCAGGCTTCCCCACTCCTCGTTCAGCTTGTCCCCAAACAGCGTCAGCGTCTCTCTGCCCTCGAAGTAAAGCCGGAGGCCTTTCCAGTGCGCGGCGTCGCTGCTCACGGCATCCGCCTCAGCCCACGGCCTGTCATCGCTATCCAGCAGTAGAGGAAGGAGAGGATGGATGGAAATACAGTTCATTCAAGAACAAGGGGTCCCCAAAAGGACGAAGATACTCGTCGATGGTGAGGTAAAGAAGAGAGTCAGCCATAGTATTATTTCTCTTAAAGACCTGGGGTCTATCGCACAGGATGAGAGTTTTTTCACACACATCCATGAGATGGAAGTCCGGGGAGCCATTCGCTGCGCTCTCTTTTGCCTCTCACGCCAAGCCCTTCACTCTAAAAAACTCGAAAAAAAATTGCAGAGCCATTTTCTCGATGCTGCGGCAATAGCAGCTGCTATCGACTACTGTCAGAAGTATGGTCTGCTCAACGACGAAGAGTGGACGGAGAATGCCGTCAAAAAATGGCAGGCCCAAGGGAAAAGTACCATGGATGTCAAAGCTCGGTTGAGAAAACAGGGTGTCGAAATCGGACATGGGGTCTTGGATGACCGTGAGTCACTCGAACGTCTTATCACGCGAAAATATCCACAGCTATTAGACGCAAAAACACCTTATAAAGAACGAACGCGGGCACTGCAAGCGCTTCAAAGGCGAGGGTTTTCATTCAGTAGTGTGCAAGAATTTCTTCAAAAGAAAAGAATAACGACTATGATGGGGCAAGAGTCAGAAGAGTTCTACGATATATAAGACAGAGGAGTTACCACCATGCCCGATGTTACCCCGGCAGGGAGCGCCCCTATTCCTGCAAAACCGTTCTTTAATCCCCGAACAGCACAAGAAGCTCTTGGGCCATTGCCACAAGCAAAACGTCCGGAGTCGGATGTCATTCAAGAGAGGCTGCAGGAAGGTGAGGAATTGGACATAGTGGCAGCAGGAATCCCTGGAGCCGCCAATCTTCCAAAAACGGGTGTGGAAACAGAGGTGGAGGGAAAAGCGCTCATCCATGGCGCTAAACACGCTAAAGAGTCTGTCGCAAGTGAAGTAGAGGGGGGCTCTCTTGGAGGGCATGTAGTTTCTAAGGGTGGGCCATCTGCCAAAAAAGTGAACGACCTGTTTCGTCATACAGGGAATTAGTGAGGCCTTCATGCAACAGACGGTGAGTTGGGATCCAGATTTTGAAGCTGCGGTAGCAAGATTTCAAGAAAGTGCTATCTCAGCACAGGCAAAAGCAGAATCCATCCATCCTTTTGACCGCGAACTTTTTGTCTCTTCTCTGCGAGAGCAGCTACTATCGTTTTACACCGACATCCAAAAAGGGTATGAAGTCCTTGCCCATACCGTTCTTGACTTGAGTGCTTCTGGTGTCACCCTTGCAGGGATGCCTCCCACAGGGAAAAAATCTATGAAGGCCGTCAAGCACCTCTTCCCCTCCCAGGAGGCTATCGACAAGTTCTCAGATGAGAAGTTTGTTTCAAAGTGGGCTGAGGAAGGCAAGCCGATGTACGAAGCTCTTGGGCTTACTACGCAAGCTGTCGCCATCATGTATGAAGCTTCCTGCTACCTGCTGAAAGAAAACCGTGATAATGACGCCCGGGCATCTTTTCGCCTGCTCCTTGTGCTAGCACCGCATATGGCAGACTTTTGGATTGGCTACGGTGTGGCACAGATCCGCCTCGGGCAACTCGAAGAGTCGATTGAAAGCCTTGAACGAGCTGTATCTCTTGACCCCCAATCTCTACAAGCACTCCTCCTCCTCTGCCGCGCCCTTGCTGAATTAAACCGTCGTGGAGAGGCGGAAGCGCGTCTTAATGCCCGTATTGATGAGGCAGCACGAACAGGTGACCAGGAACGCTATGAGCTGCTCGAGTCCGCTCGGTTTGAATTGGCTCGGTTTGCCTCGCAGCCAAAGCCGTTGGAGTAACTAGGTTTTTTGGGTGTGTGAAACAAATGCCTGGCACACAAAAAATCACCACAGAGCGCACAGAGAAAGAAGAATTTGATGCGTCTACAGGAGACATCATTGGTGCCGCCATTGAAGTTCATAGCGCTCCTTGGGCCAGGGCTTTTAGAATCGGCTTAAGAAGCGTGTTTGAAGTATGAGCTTGGGCTTAAGACGATTGAACGTAGAACATCATAAGCCGTTGCCAAACATTGTTTCTCGAATAGAATGAATTCGGAAGAGAAGGGGTTGAGATGTCAGTCGATATTCCAAGAGATTCAGTCTTATTACAGTCAGGATCGGTTGGTTCCCCCCCTCCTGAAGTCGCAAGCGGAGCCTTCTCCACTACCCCACCAGGACCCATTAACGATTCAACGACAGTAGGAAGTACAGCAGTCCGCCATACAGCTCCCACAAAACGTCTGCCGTCTTTGCCCAAGGGTGCGCAAGGAATTTCAATAGCAGCTCAGGGGCCACTAGCTGCCGCCGCCCTTGGACACGCAGTTTCAGATGCAGCGGAAGCAGCTGTAGAAGTATGTGTCGAATCCAGATCAGATCTAAGCCGGATGGGGAAACATACCATATCGCTTGGCGGTGTGTTTTCATGGCTGAAGGGCGTTCGAGAGGCTGTCCGAGGGTTTTTCACCGGTGCAGATACTAGCCGATTAGAATCTGATGAAGGAGTTGAACTTATAGGTGTAGGAAAGGAGGGGGCGGCGAAACCTCTAGGCGATAAGGATAGAAAGCTTGGTTTGAGTAGGACAAGGAACGTAACAACTTTTACAGAAACATTTGACGTGGGCAAACAGAAAGCGACAATGACGCTTGAAGTTGTTGCCACGAGAGATGAAAATAAAAGGTTTGTTGAAGAAAGAATAAGGTTAATCCAAGAAAAATTGAAAGAAGTCGGAATCACCCCTGAGCGGGTACTGGAACTGAATGCACAACTGAAATCGTGTGAAGCTCAGCTTGTAACTCTTAGGAGAGACTCTCCATCCGCTCATTCGACGTTTGCTCGAGAAGTGCTAAGAGAGGGACATGTGTTCGATCGAGCTGTTGGTGAGGTTCCGGATCTAACAGTGCGAACGCTGACTCTGGATGGGAAGTCGACGACCAGCGTTCAATTTGGTGCTTTAGGGGATCAGAGAAACACGAAAACAAGCCTTAAACAGCTCTCCCTTATTGTCGAAGGCTTGGCATTGAGTCCAGGGCTAGAAGAAGAGAAAAAAAGGCTGGAACAAGAGTTGGGTGTAGGTGAAAAGGAACTTCTGGGGGAGTGGTTAGCTGCTGACAGAAGTAAACTTAAAGATGTACAAGGCCAACTAGGCGCTCTCTCTCCTGCAGCAAAAGATCGAACACCCCTTGAGATTGAGCAAGCCAAACTCGAATCACAGATCGCCACTCATCAGCCTAGACTGGATTACCTCAATCGGATTTCTCATGATATTGAAGCCATCCAATTGAAATTGGATTCCTTTGACGAAGCAGAAAAAGAACTTGTTTCAACAAAAAGGGAATTAGAAACTGAAAAAGCGAGCCTAGAAAATAAAATAGACAAACTCCCAAAGAAAGGGGAGGGGGGAGAAGAACTAGAGAGGGCAAATGCTCGATTGGCGGTGATTGCACACATGTTGCGCGATCTTGAGGATCCAGAACAGGCCTTGGCGGAAAGGAGAGAGCTCCTCTTATCGCAAATGATAGCCCCGCTTCAAAGGCAGGTACAACGTGCGGCTAAGGATGGGATAGGGGCTGAGATACACATGTCGCATACATTGCTTCTTCAGCTAGAAAAAGACTCCGTAGACAAGAAGTCGCAGCTATCACACGATGAATATTATCTTATTGAAGATACGGAGCAGATATTTAAGGAAATGGATGGAAGGACGATTATATTTGATGCGCTCGGTAGTCCGCCCTGGATCGAACTTGACGAACCGGGAGTAAAAGGAGCAATTCACCTTCCTGCCCCAGAAAACGTGCGTCCTGGGCAAAAGACTATACTTCAGACCCACTTTGGAAATGTCGTTGTACAGACGAACAAGAGCCTGAAAAAAGAGAGTGTCGAAAAACTGACACAATTGAATCAGAAGCTATTCGAAGATATAAAAAGTGGGCTTCGTGAGAAAATAAAAAAACTTGAAGAAAAAGTTTCCGATACAAAGGATGATGAAACAATGTTGATTCATCTTCGTGAAACTCTTGTGTCGGTGACAAAGGCTGAAGAGAGCATAAAAAAAGGCGAAGCATCCTTTGACAATGCGACGATTGTGGATGAAGCATGTTGCCTCCTTGGCTGGCAAACTTCGAAGGGGTGTTATAGTAATAAGGATCGAGGAGGTTTTACAGGACGAAAAGGGGCGCTCGAAGAGAAAATTCATGAAAAAGAGGCTGAGGTGCAGTACTATGAACATCGCGATAAGGATGACGTGTTAGATCGAGATGAGAAATTAAAGGACCTCAGACGTGAAATACATGATTTACGGTATCAGGTTTGGCGTGCAGTAGAACATGATTCGTGTGAGATGCAATTCGTGGAGTGGACTACGCCCTCAGGTCAGCGGACGTTAAAGACATGGATTGATTATGAAACGTTCCCTTCGGCGAAAGAATTCTTTGAAAACGCTGCAAAAATGGTGCTTGATAAGGCTGTTCTTGATTAAAATGGTTGTTATGCGTTGATATTCAATATCTTACGAAAAACATCGCCAGTTTTTACTCTCTTTTGATCTTTAACCCCTCTGAGGGGTATAATACGTATAGATGGATATGAAGGCGCGGGACGTGAAAAATGGTTCACTGCGCCGGAGGTAAAAAAAGTATGGCAGAAGTTTCAGGAATATCGGCGGTGCCGGAGCAGCAAGCAACGCAACAGACAGATCCAGCAAACACAGCAGCGACTCAGTCGACGGGTGGCGGAGGGATCTCCACGATGGCGGATCTTGAAAAAATTGCAAAACCACTTGCTGACGCCATTAAGTTCGCCATTGCAAGTAACATGTGCAGTGCCTCAAACCGCTCTAACCAGCGAATGAAAGAGACCCTTCAAGAGGCTCAACGAAGGCAGGGGGGTTGAAGTCTCCTTCAAGGAAAAATAGAGAACAACGTGCACGCTGCATGACGGATTTACCCCAGAATTTGCAATGGCAACAAGAAGCAGTCCCTGCTGAGTGCGCGGGGATGCGCCTTGACGTTGCCCTGACGAAACTGTTTTCACATTCACGGGCCTCTCTTCAACGGTGGATCGAAGAGGGGCTTGTTCATGTCAATGGACAAGCGCAAAAAAAACGGTATGTAGTCAGCGAGGGCGATCTTCTTGCCGTCTGTCCGGCGCCACCTCCTCCCTCCGCTGTTGCGCCAGAGCCCATGACGTTCGATATCCTCTACGAAGACTCATCGCTCTTTATCATTAATAAGCCTCCGGGCCTCGTGGTACACCCAGCTCCAGGAAACAGGAGCGGTACCTTTGTCAATGGCCTTGTAGCGTGTTTGAAAGACCTTGAATGTCAAGATCCTATCCGTCCAGGACTTGTTCATAGGCTTGATAAGGATACCTCTGGTGTTCTTATCGCTGCGAAAACACCGTCTGCCCTTCAGGCCCTCTCGCAACAGTTTCACGATAGGACTGTCTATAAGGAATACAGAGCTATTGTCGTAGGACGCTGTACAGAAGCGATGCGATGTGCGGAGCCTATAGGAAGAGACCCGAAGAACCGTAAGCGAATGGCTATCGTACATAATGGGAAAGAAGCACAGACGGAGTTTTTCCCCCTACAGTCATCTGGGGCGTTGACACTGATGAGGGCAGTTCCCCATACCGGCAGGACGCATCAAATACGAGTTCATCTCTCCTCCCTTGGATATCCCATCCTCGGTGATGCAGTATACGGTAAAAAAGATGTGTCTGTGAAACGGCAGATGCTCCATTGCTGGTCGCTGACAGTGCTCCATCCTGTGACGAAGACACCGCTTGTACTTCAAGCCCCTCTTCCTCAGGACTTTCAAGAGATTTTGTCAGGCTTTGTTTCGTAATGTGTAACCGCTGGTTAGCTCTATGCGAGTTGTCGTGCAACGTGTTCTTGACGCTTCCGTGACGGTTGATCATACTGTTGTTGGGGCGATCGGTAAGGGACTTTGCGTTTTTCTGGGAATTGGATTGAATGACAAAGAAAAGGATGCGGCCTTCCTTGCGAAAAAAGTTGTCCGTCTGCGAGTCTTTCCTGATACAGCCGGAAAGATGTCGCTTAGTGTGGTAGATGTCCAAGGAGATATCCTTGTCGTCAGTCAGTTCACTTTGTATGGAAGCTGTACAAACGGCTGCAGGCCGGACTTTACACAAGCAGCCTCTCCGCAGATTGCTTTGCCTCTGTATGAGATGTTTCTCAAAGAAATAGAAAAAGAGCTTGGGAAGGTGCCCCAGAAGGGTAAATTCCAAGAGATGATGAAGGTGTCTATCGTTAATGATGGCCCTGTCACTTTGTTGATCAACAGCCAATAAGAGAGTGCTTCCATGGCTCTTCACCCGACGCTCTATGAGCTGGAACGAGCGATTCTGTCGTATACTTCCCCCACACTGAAAGGTGGACTGAAAGAATGGCAAGCTATGAAATGGCTCTGGGAGCAGTTAAGCTGGTCGGCGCGATTAGTTACCCATCTTGGTGCTTCTAGCTCTTCTTGGTGGAAAGAGAGGTATGTTTTACCCCTTCTCTGCACTGAGAGCATTTCCTTCCTTCAGCAATATGTGCAGGGGGACTGGACACGGGCAGAAGAAGAGTCGTTGCGCCACTGCTTTCATTTTTTTGTTCCATATGCAGCAAAGAGTCCAGACCTATTTCCTCAAGCGATAACCCAGTTTTTATCTGGCATCTGTCCGTCGTTTAATACGGAACGGGAGCTGGCTCTGAGCCGGTTTTTAGGGAAAGGGGGGCCAAAAAACTGTTCTTGGCTTCGTGATGAGACTTTTGCTCAGTATCGATCTCGCATGCAAGCTTTGGTCAAACGGCCGTCTTCGCAGCGAGTACAGGAAAAAGAAGAGCCCCTGACACCAGCTTCTCGAGAGGATGCTAATAGTGTCAACGACGAGACACGAGAAAAAACAAAGAAACGTATTGAAGAGATATCGTCGATACGAGATGAGGCAGCACAGCTGGTCTTACGAATGGACCAGAGTTTTGCCAAAGCATTTCCTCTACGACAAGAAGCAGAACAGGATGTGGGAGAACTGAAGAATGTCAAAGAGGAGATGCTTGCATTTCTCTTGGAAATAGATGGCGTTCTCTTCCGATTTTCTGAACTTGCTGCCGTATGTATATCTGATACGGAGGCTCGACGACTTACCTTCGATATGGAAAAAGGACTAAAAGAGCTTCGATTCCGTGTGTCAGATCTTCGAACACGAGGTGAGGAGATCTGTGGCTATCTCGAGGAGCAGAAAAGCACCATCACGAGAAGGCTGCAAGCACTTACCAGAGTTCTCGATCATGTTCCGCTGCTAGAGTCGGCCAATCATTTCCGAGTTCATCAGTCGCGCGTTGTGAGGATGGGGAGAGAGAACTTAAAACGATTTCGTGGCTTACTCACAAAAGGGCCTGGGCCTGACATGAGGCTCTGTCAGCTCGAACATGAGATTGCTGATGCCGCATGCCTTGCAACGGCATTCTACGATGAAGGAACGAAAATCGCTTCGATGAAAGAAAAGCTTCATCATCTCGAGCACCATATTCAAGAGCTTTTGTCTCACGCATCCTCTTCGTCAGCGGCAGCATCGCTTCGAAAGCTTTTATCAGAGGCGATAGAGCTCAAAAGAACTCTTGAGGTGGCTTCTGATCGGAGCTGCCGTTTTGAACAGATTGTTCAGGGGGTACATGAATGTGAGCCGAAAAAAATATAGCGTTTTTTTTCTTCGAGGAGAAATAAGTTTCTTTTCAGCAAATATCCATCTCCACTATAAGACAGAGATTGGAACGGATATCTATCTAACATGAGTTCTGGAAACAAGAGGCCGCACTATGAAAGAGTTTGTTGCTTATATCGTCAAAAACCTGGTCGATCACCCTGACAAGGTTCGGATCAATGAGGTTGGAGGAACACAGACACTCATTATTGAGCTAGCTGTGGAAAAGAGCGATATAGGGAAGATTATCGGAAAGCAAGGGAAGACTATTAATGCAATCCGTACGCTCCTTATGTCGGTTGCCAGCCGCAATGGTATCCGAGTAAGCCTTGAAATTATCGAGGAAGGGAAGCCAAAGACTGAACAAGTTGTGGGGTAAAAGAGATCTGCTACCCGAGTTCCTGTCGCGCTTTGCTATTTTTTCTCTATACAGAAAAGATAGGTGCAGCAGACGATGAAGTAGAGTTTTTTATAACAATGGCCTGATGGCGAGATGCTATGGAGGATGTATGTCACTAGAGAACGCAAAAGAAAACCTTAAAGAGTTTGGCAAGGAGCTGGGCTTAGAGGGGTTGGAATTTGATGAAAACAATACGTGTATTTTAGGGATTGACGATGAGTACTCCCTTCACCTGACCTATGAACCAAATTCAAAGCGGCTGTATCTCTATTCTCCGCTGCTCGATGGACTCCCCAAAGACGACAAGCTTCGTCTTCGTCTGTACGAGAAACTCCTTGAGGGGTCTCTCCTCGGTGGGCAGATGGCAGGTGGCGGTGTCGGCGTTGCTGTCAACGAAGAGTTGATTCTCGTCCACTCGACAATTGATATGGAACATGCTCTTTCTGCTGCTCTTCGCAGCTATGCTCCGATCTTTGTTGAGATGGTTGAGAAATGGAGAAAAATCTGCCAAGAGATTTCAGAAGGCCGTGGTGAAGAAGCTGGCAAGACACTAGCTCCATCACCTGCGATGGGTGCTGGTTCTCGTGGTGGCCAAGGGTTTATCAAGATCTAGTTCTACGCTCGTCATTCGACAAGCTGATAAGGAGAGAGGCGATGAGCTTCTCTCCTTTTTTTTGATGAATCCGAGGTAGAAGGCTATTTTTTAAGGGCAAGGAACCTCTGTTCGACCACATTCCAGTTGATGATCGACCAGATGGCTTTTACATAGTCTGCGCGCAGATTTTTGTATTGAAGATAGTAGGCATGTTCCCAGACATCGATGCATAAGATCGGCATCGCTCCCTTGGTGATCAATAGATCGTGGTTTTCTGTTGTGAAGGGGCGCAGCTGCTTGCATACCGTGCAGTAGCCAAGCCATCCCCAGCCGGACCCCTGCACTCCACTGCACATGGGGGTCATAATGTCGATCAGATGCTCTAAAGAGCCAAAAGTCTCGCAAATCAGTTCTTTGAGGGCTCCATCATGCAGCTCTCCACCACCTTTTCCAATGGGGGCTAAATTTTCCCAGTAGAGAGTGTGGTTGATATCTCCGCCGCCATTGAACTTGATAGCTCCATCAATCACAATTTGTTGAACGAGATCTCCTTTTGCCTCTGCATCGCGAAGCTTTTTCACAGCCTCATTGAGGTTTTTGACATATCCTGCATGGTGTTTGTTGTAGTGTATCTGCAAGATCTCCTCTGAGATCACTGGCTCTAATTCGTTCATGCCATAGGGCAATTTTGGTAATTTATACTCTGTCATCAGTGCCTCCTCTATAGTAAAAGTTATACCTATTCCACTTGAAAGTTGGAGTTTTTTTGCCGCGTTAAAGCCTCGATATTTGAGCCATCAAAAAACATCCAATAGTACACTATGGGGTGTTTTTTGATGGTCAAATCTCAAGCCTTTTCCGCGACAAAAACACTGCAACTTTTAACTGTCAGCGGTATAAATTCAAACACTACGCCATTTTTTTTTAAAATGCCAAAAAATGGTACAAAGTTAAGCTGAGGATGACAGTCTTTTGCGAAGACGAGCTTGTGTCACAGGGCCGATCGCCTGCAGAAAAAGCGATTCCCAACTGCCTTTTGGCATAATATCAAAAAACGCATCAACAGAAGAAGGGCAGGTAAAATATACGCTATCAATGCCTTCTAAAGAGCACGGTGTTGAGGCGGCGACTGGTGTATACAGAGGAAGTTCTGTAAGAAAGATACCAGCCTGCTCTAAGGCTTCTGAAAGATGCCGGCGCGCATGCGTTGACCTGGGCCAGAAGAGATGCTGGGGATGCTCGGACAGAATCAGACTGACAACCCCTTCTTGCGTAGCATGGCCTGCGGTCAGTATCTGTGAAGAAGGAAAGAGCGTTTGCGCACTGACAGCAGTCTCGTTTCCTACGCAGAAAAATCTGCAATTCGTCACAGAGAGTTGGGCAGTATGCAGGGCTTCGTGCAAAAAGATCGCCGCGTGTTTGCTGGTAAGAATCACTCCATTGGCCATCTTGATAGGTCGTAGCTGTTCGACAGAGGCTGGAAGGCGCTCCAGAGAGATCAGTGACGAATGGATGACCGCGAGGAAGGGATCGGAGAGAAGGCTCTGCGGTACAGAGGGGCCAACGACGGCAACATGCTTTCTTGAGTCAATAGGGGCAAAAAGCAAGGGCATTGAAGAGTCGTCAGATCGAGCGACCACTGCAAGCCTGCCCTGAAGAGGCTCTGTGTCGTGGTCAAGGAGACATCGGTTGAGGTCTGTCAGCTTCAGGCGGATCAGAGCTGCCTCGGCGACGAGGATAGCGTCAACAGCCCCATTCTGAAGCTGCTCTAGACGTTCGTCAATTGTCCCTCTGATATCAACAGCCTGCAGGTCCGCTCTGAGCTTTTTTAGCGCTTCTTCACGCCGTTTTGACGAGGTGCCAACGCGTGCGTTTGCAGGCAGTGTTTCAAGAGTGGTGTTTCCCCTCATCACAAGGCTATCGCGAGGATCAACGCCTTGTGTGAGTGCGATGACACAGAGGCCTTTTGGAAGAGGAGAGGGTAGGTCTTTAGCAGAATGGATGGCAATGCGAACCTCTCCTCGCAGTAGCATCTCATCGATTTCTTGAGAGAAGAAATCTGTTTTTGTAACCTTCCACAGCGGTGTTGTCCGATCTCTGTCGCCGCCGGTAATCGTCCACAGCGGATGAAAGCGAAGAGATGGATGGAAGGCGGAGATCTCTTTCCATACTTCGAAGACCTGTTCTTTCGAAAGACGTGAGCTTCGGGCACCGACGGTTATATCCATAGTCCCTTTAAGCTATTACATCATACTATCAATGGCTTCGTCGACCCAAGCAACAGGGAAAATGGTGATTGAGGATCGAAGAGCATCAAGAGATTTTGCGTTTTTCGCAGGGACGATGCAACGAGAAAATCCCATCTGCAACGCCTCTTTCACGCGAGCTTCAATACGAGGGACGCCACGTACCTCGCCGCTCAGCCCAACCTCTCCGATGACAGCCGTATCGTGGTCAAAGACCTTGTTGGAGAATGAAGAGACAATAGCAAGGAGCAGGCCAAGGTCTGCTGCAGGCTCTGTGACTTTCAGGCCGCCAGTAACCGAGACAAAGACATCACTCTGATGTAGGCGGAAGCGAGCTCTCTTCTCGCAGACGGCGAGGAGAAGGGCAAGACGATTGGAGTCTAGCCCTGTGCACCGACGGGAGGGGGTCGCGAAGTATGTGTCGGTGACAAGAGCTTGTGCTTCAATGAGGATAGGCCGTGTTCCTTCCATCATCGGCATGATGACAGTCCCCGTAGTTCCCTTTGTGCGATCCTCAATGAAAAGCTTTGAGGGGTTTTTTACCTCGACGAGCCCCCCTCCTTCCATCTGAAAGACGGCGATCTCATCAGTAGGGCCAAAACGGTTTTTGATCGAGCGTATGAGACGAAGGTTTTGCTGAGACTCTCCTTCAAAGTAGAGGACAGTATCTACTAAGTGTTCGAGGACGCGTGGACCGGCAATCTCTCCTGACTTGGTGACATGGCCAATGATGAGAATGGAGGTATGAGAAGATTTTGCACATTGCATGAGAGCCGCCGTGCACTCTCGAACCTGTGTGACAGATCCAGGTGCTGAGGGAATCTCATTTTTATACAGGATTTGGATGGAGTCAATAACGGCAAGCCGTGGCTGGTATTCCGTTAGCCATTTGGCAATAGCAGAGACTTCTGTTTCATTCGAAAAGAGGACGGAATTGCTGTTGAGGCCTAAGCGCCTGGCGCGCATGGCAACTTGTTCTAAAGACTCTTCACCAGAGACGTAGAGCACGGTATGGTTTTCATCGCCAACGCTATTAGCAAGGTGCAGGCAGAGCGTTGACTTGCCAATTCCTGGATCGCCGCCAATCAGTGTCAGAGAACCAGGGACGATGCCGCCTCCTATCGCCTTGTCGAACTCACTAAAGCAGGTCTGGTAGCGGGGGATAGGCTTGGAGTCGATTTCTGTGAGAGGGACAGGAGAAGACCATTTTTTTGGGCCAAGGCAGAGCGGCGAGCGGGGGTTAGGCGGCTGTTCAATCTCCTCTTGGAGGGTATTCCAGCACGAACACGATGGGCACTGGCCGCTCCAGCGAGCTTGCTTATGGCCGCACGAAGAACAGTACCAGACAGAACGAGCTTTCATCTTCTACCCCTTTTGCTATGCTTTTACAGGGCGTTGAGGGTGGCCAGAGCTTTTGCTGCCGCTTGCTGTTCTGCTTCGCGTTTTGTCTTGCCGATAGCTTCTCCAAGATCTTGCCCAGCAACAAAAACAGCTACTCTGAAAAGGCGGTCGTGAGGAGGGCCTGACGTGTCCTGCAGCCTGTATTCTGGAAGCCCTTTTCCTTGTTTTGCGAGTAACTCCTGGAGCTCTGCCTTTGCATTCGAAGGGGCGCTATCGGCAATCATCGAGAAGTGGGTGTCGAAATGTGAGGAGAGAAATTGTTCCGCAGCATGCCAGCCGCCATCTACATAGATGGCGCCGACGATAGCTTCAAAAAGATCAGAGGCTAAAGAAGGTCGAGATTTTGCATGGAGCGTCTGTTCTCCTTTGCCGACCAGCAGATGGTCGATAAGTGCAAGGTGATCCATCATGACGGCGCAGCTTGTTTGGCAGACGGCCTCTGCTTTTTGCTTTGACAGAGGTCCTTCTCCGCGGTCGGGGAAACGGGCGAATAAAAATGCTGATACATAGAGGTTCAGCACCGCATCACCCAAAAACTCTAGCCTTTCATTGGCGATGAGATTTGAAAGCTGACATTCGTTGAGAAACGATCGATGGACAAAGGCTTGGATAAGGATCGAACGATCTTGGAAACAATAGCCAAGCCTCTTTTCGATCGATGGGAGGGATTCATGGAGAGTAAGCATGAGTTTTTCTGAAGGATGCACGATAGGTTTACCGAATGTTTCCTTAGATAGTATAATACTACCTGAATTTAGCAGAAACACTAAGGAGTCTTGTGAGAATTGTTGTCGCTGGAGAGCAGATCTCTTTTTTCGAACGCTATGGCTATGTAGAGCTGGAGTCTTTTTTCACGGAGCGTACGACGAGCCTTCTGCTGACAGCAGCCGAAGAAGAGATAGCAAAAAGAGGGGAGCTGTCCTTGGCGGATCGAGGAAAAGAAGGTTCTCTTTTCTATGGATATGATCTTGCCTTGTCATCAGAGCGCCTTCGCAAAGAACTTTTTTCCCGTAAGCTTGGCATGGCTGCCTACTATCTTTCTCGAAGAAAACCTCTTCGCTATGCCTTTGACTGGCTATGGAAGATCCCTGGCATCGTACTCTCTTCGCCGTTAGATACTATCTCCTCTGTAACGCCGTTGACGCTCAGTGCTGTCATTGCCCTGACAGATCAGCCAGAAACAGAAATCCCAGTGCGTAAGCCGTTTGAGTACACGTCATTTCCTCTAAAAAAGGGAAGTGTGGCATTTATTTCCTCCAAAACAAACTATCAAACAGCCAATGTTCTTCCAGGCACGTATCTTCTCATCGCCTTCACCTCAGCTCAACCGGTGTATCGCCTCCAGCAGACAGATCCATACACCCATTTTTTAAAAGGCTATGGCTATGTTTTTGGGGATCAATTAAAGGAAACGACCCATCCAGTGTTGTATCGGTGATCAGTTGACGAAGTTTGAGGTGGTTTACGATACAGGTAACTCCGCGACCCATCACATGGAAGTCGACAGAGAGCTGATCATGAAGGGAGGCTTATATCCGCGCCTTCGTTTTTATCAGTGGAATGGCTTCTGCATAACGGCAGGGATGTTTCTTGAGTCTCATGCCTTGTTGGATTTCGATTACTGTCAGCGAATGAACGTGGAAATGGCAAAAAGGCCAACAGGAGGTGGAGTGCTCTTTCACGGATCAGACTGTGCGCTGTCACTGTTTTTCCCCGGGAAGACAATAGACGGTACTGTTGAGGAGTGTTGCCGAAGAATCAACGAGCCTATTGTGAAGGCTCTACGCCAAGTGCTGCCGCCAGAGGAGAGTGTCAGTGACGTTCGGTCACACGGCAGATGTCAGTTTTGTATGGCACAGGCCACTGTTTTTGACTTGGTATGGGGCGGAAAGAAGATCGGTGGCTGTGCGCAACGAAAAACACGGGCTGGGCTGTTACATCAGGTGAGTTTGTTTTTGACAGCTCCGGACTGGAAGAGTATCGCCCCTTGTGTCAAGGATGGCGATGAGATACGAAGAATGCAGCAGGTGTCACGGTCCTTAGAGGAGATGGCACAGCGAGCGATCCTTCAATATGAGATACATGAAGCTATTACCAATAGCTTTTTAGAGTGGAGAATTTAATATGAAAACTAAAAATCAAGATGCGAGTTGCCATCTCATCCAGCTAGGGTCTTCGACCCCTATTCCAAAATCACCTCAAGAGGCGAATCTGGAAGTGATTCCCAACCGTTGGCCAGCCTCGGATTATACTGTGCAGCTTCTTTGTGAAGAGTTTACCTGTGTATGCCCGATAACTAGTCAGCCAGATTTTGCCAAGATTATCATCGAATACCGTCCAGATCAGCTTCTCATCGAATCAAAATCGCTCAAGCTATACTTAGGGTCGTATAGAAATGTCGGGATTTTTCATGAGTTTGTAGTAAACGCCATATGCCATGACTTAGTCCAGGTGCTGCGTCCGAAGAGCATTGAGGTAAAAGGAGAGTTCTCGGCACGAGGGGGGATTCGCATTATTCCCGTTGCCAGATGGACGCCTCCTTTATGAGGACTTAATCATGACTGTGTCTTTGAAGGGTTTTTTTGTATACGTGCCATGCGCAGTTCCTCAGGACCTTGTACGGGCCTCTTATAAACAGTTTACTCCACAAGAAGCAGTAGGCTTCTTGAAAGGAGCAAAAGATCGCTTGATCTCACAGCTTCTAGCGGGTACTGAGTTCCCTGTGGCTAGAGGAGTGTTGAAAGAGCGTTTCAGCAAACCCGTTTTTTGTGTGGCTGGCTCGGCGGCGTCAAGACTCACGATAGGCCTTCAGATAAAGCCTCTCGTGGGCCTTGATCTAGAGCTAACGGCGGGAAAAATCGCAGATATTATTGATCGGAAGATAGCTGATATTGCGAAAATAATTGCAGAATCGCGTAGAGATGTACAATCGGAGAAAATACAGGATTGGTTGTTCTGCCAGTTGGTCAGTGCTTTTCGTAGTCTTGCTATGAGCTCAGAAAATGTCCTTATCTTTCAACAGATTGGAATCACGATTCCTGAAGAACTGACGAATATGGAGTGCAGGATCCTCGTAGAAACGATGCGAGAAGCCTTTGAGAGTCAAGATCTTGCTGTCAAGAAGGCAAAAGAAATAATAAAGATCTATTTTTACGCTGCTCTTGGCCAAAACATGCCCGAGGCTATGTTGGAAGGAATTCAAAACATCTATCATGTTTCAGGTGCCGTAGAAGCTATGCGGCATTTTTCGAGATGGATACCGTCTCCTATCACCAGACAGAATGTTGGCCATCTGATGTGCGAAATCGACGACTGGTGCGACGAGGAGTGTGAGGAAGCTGTGCGGCTCGAAAATATCGTGATGCCTTACTTCGATTCACTCTTCGAATCAACGCTTTGAGAACTCTTTCGAAGAGGAGGCCGGTTGAATGTGTACTGGCTTACGCACGCCGGGCTGGCACCACAAATACCCCTGTGCGGTTGAAAGCCTCTTCAACCGCTTGTAATCGAGACAAGGCCGCCGCACTCTTCGGTCTGTTCTTCGGGTCGAAATCTATACATTCAGCAATTAAGCACCACGGATCTTTCTGCGTTGCCATGAGCTTTTTTTGAATCTTCTTGATTTCACTCTTATAAGCATCAATTAGTGCCTTACGTTCTTTCTCGGACAGTTTCTTAGGAGTGCCATTAACGTTTCTAAAACTATCGTGAAATTTATCGTTTAAGAGTATTAATTCAACAACTTTGTCGGGAGCAAAAGCACATAACAACGTAGTTCCAGTGGAAAACATATCCATAGATGGATCGTTGAGGCATGGCCCCATCACGAGCTCAGGAGGCATATACCCAGGGGTTCCAGCGTATTTCGCCTCAGAGCCTTCGTCAGCACAGGTCCCAAAATCGGCCAATTTCCCCTCACCATCAGCCTGCAATATGTTATCTAATTTAACATCCTTGTGTACTAATTTCAGCCGATGAAGAAGGCTTAAGGCGCTTAAGGCTCCAACACAACCATGGAGAACCGATGGAAAACGTTCCTTTCGGCCTTTGTCATAGAGAGGTTTGAATGTAGAAGGTTCAAAGACACTGTCCACTAAGGCTCCTTCATCAGCTCGACCAGCTACATAATGGAATTTTTTTTCGCCGCTCTCTCCCTTATGGGACAAGTAGCAATCAAACGGCAGAATATTTGCATATAGAACATCTTTTGCTCCTCAGGGGTATCTCCTAATTGTAAGAGAGATCTTCCTCTTGTAAGTATGGTCTCTCGAATCTTAACTTCATGCTGGGCATCCTTAAGGGCTATATCACGGTAGAAGATCACTTCCTTAGGGGTAGATCCGCCTTTCCCGGTATATCGAGCCATGTGCATAACACGTCCATCAGGTGTAATGGTCACCATTTTTTTGACACGTTTTAGTCCCCCTTCTCCTAGCCAATCAAAGGTATAGTCCGCATACCGCGCACCAGGCTCACCCCTTACCTTTAACCCCTTAATTCTATTTTCCCCCCGATATTGCTGCAGCACCGCGCCCTCTTCCCCGGGATCATCAAGACATCCTTTCCATTGGCTTGCCCAATGATCAACAATACGCCGTGCCTGATAGGCCTTTACCCCATCACCAATCAAAGCATCATTCATGTCTGACATCGTGCTTAATTTCTCGGCCATCACCCTCATACAGTCTGTTAAGTCGGGAGGAAGAACATCTAGAGAATCATGCTGAGGGTTAAAGACTGAGCGGATGGCTCCTGTTTGAGAATCCATGACGACACTGCCTGCCTCTTGCCACTGCCCCCCCGCTGCAATATAGAGGCCAAAAGCCATTCCATCTGGCGACTGTGCAGGCATCGCCCAATACACCTGATCCCCAACTTGCAAAGACATGCCAGCTTTAGGAAGAATAGAAGCATACCAAGCGACCGTTTGAAGCATCTCTGCATGGGCTTCTGGGATGCTTTGTAACAACCTATGAATCACTTGCTCGGCAGTAGTTGCCCCTACTGTATGTAAGGCCTGCTGAATCAACAGCCATGCGTTTTTATTTTCTGGACTAGGAATTCCAAGAATCTGGTTGGCCTGGGTTATAAGCGTATTTACAACTTTTGGATTGGCTTTCAGTACTCTTTGAAACCATTCTGAAGTTACAAGATCCAGCAAGCCGCTTTCCGCCTCTTTTTGAACACGAGGATCTTTAGCTTGAGCTGCAAAAAAGTTCAAAAACTTTTGAGCATTTTCCGGTGTTTCCTTGGACTCAGAGAATGCTTTCATGCAATCTTGCAGCTCAGGCGAAAGATATTCCATTGACGTATGATCTGGCCCGTAGATAGAAGCTTTGCCGGTATTAGAATCAACGACGGCAGCACCTATTTTCTCCAACGAGCCCTTTACCTCCTTATAAAAAAAGAGAGCTTGAGTTCCCTTTTTCGGGTGCGCTGGCATTGCTAAATATTTTTCATCTCCAACTTGCAAAGGCATCATACCCTTAAAGCAAAGATTGGCAAATAAAACCATATCTCGAAGTACTGTTGCATCAGGTTGAACATGCTGAACTAGGCTTTCTCTGGTTTTTTTCATATCCGTTTCAAGAGACGGATCGTCCTTCAATACGCTTTTAAACCACGTTGAGGACAAGAACTTCGTCAGAGCGGCCCTTGCTTCTTCTTGGTCATGCTCATCTCCACTCTGAAATCTGCTGACAAGAGCTTCCAAAAACCGTCTAGCATTTTCAGACGATTTTTTCGTAAAA
Source organism: Chlamydiia bacterium (assembly GCA_903848235.1). GTDB lineage: Bacteria > Chlamydiota > Chlamydiia > Chlamydiales > FEN-1388 > CAINFV01. Next base: position 40,674 of record CAINFV010000165.1, read on the forward strand.
GGCGTGAGATTTGCAAAAAGATGGGACTTCCCAGTCACCGTCAGAACTCCTTGATTTTCGGTGAGTCGTGCAGCTTTAGTAGAAAGTAGTTGAGCGGCTATATCGGCAAGCTCAACAATCGTGGGAATACTAACCCCGACTGAACTCGGCGTCTGGCACACGGGGGGGGGGATGGTTGCCGAAACCTTGCCTTCTGGACTTGTTGTCCCAGCGATACCCAGCCGTTGTGCTACACTATGAAGTACCTGTATACCCCAATTTTTTTTTGTCGGCATTGGCCCAAAACCACTTGTATCGGTTTTTACGCCAGCTGCTTTTGCTTCTTCCATATTTCCTCATCGTTTCAGCCATCTATAACAAAAAAAGGTTTTCTTACCTACAAAGGCGTCCGGCAAAGAGAGGAAAAGAAATCGTTAGAGCCAGATCCCATAAGTCACAAATGGACCACTAGTCAGAAATCAATCACTTTTTGGCTTTCGCTTCAAACCATCGCTGCTAGGAGGCTTGCTGCTGTTGGAACTGTCTTTTGTAAGACGTGCTTCTAGGTTACAAACACGGGCCTGCAGTTGCCGGATTGTTGACTCGAGATATCGAATATAGGCACGAGCGGACGGTGGGAGAGCGTCAAAAATCTCACCGGAAGGAGTCGGTAGGGAATCGGAAAAAGGTGGTGTAGAACTTGTTGCGTCTAAATTCATGGCGAAAAGCTAGCAGAAACACCGAGCAAAAATAAATTAAAGCTTTTACGGAGAAGGATGTTTTTCAGAGGCCGATTTTAGCGGTAGGGGCCTCATAGGGAAGCTGATACGTAAGGATCCGTCACATAATCCATATCATTTAGATGCCCGACGAAGGAGGGGTATCTGAACTGTTTCTCTTATTCTTATAAATATGGTATAAAAAAATATGTACACAGACTTTTTTTCTAGAGGGAACACATTTTTTCGATAGTATTTCTTTGCATGGGGTTTTTGTTCCAAGAAATAGGGGTTGAGAAAACGATATGGGGGGTAAGAAAAAAACATGTTAATCGAGCAACCTTTTGATCCATTCTCTGCGTTAGGAGGTCAATTGCCTCCAGAAACCCAGCAAGATGGAATGTTAACGATTGAAGATCTCAAAAATAAAATCGATGGTATGCAAAAACAGTTTCAGGAAGCCGCGGAAAAAGGGATTGTTCAGGAAGCAGATGGAAGAGAGCTCTTTCAGGAACTAGATAGGATAAAACGGCGACTTTCTATGTTAGAAAGATTTCCTGAAAATATTGAAAAATATCAAGTACTTTTTAGCGCTGTTTCTGAATCCCTTACCGCTATCTCTAATGGCCTTAGGAGTATTCAGAAAGCAATTCAACGTGGTGGCAAAATTGAGACAAGCGGTGTGAGCCTATGGGTGAAGAATGAGTGTATGAGACTAAAAGGCCTCAGGACGTTCATATCTTCCGCCAGAGCAGATAGTTGTGTCAAGTTTCTTGCCGAAGGAAAAGCAAAAGAGATTTACGACCCCCTTCGAGGGGCAAGTGTGTATCTTGTAGCGCACGACGCATCTGGAGTTACTTCAGTTTTTACGCTTAGCCTGAAGGAAGGCGAACTCCGTCAAGAACTTAAGATATCGGAGCATCTTAAAAGCAAATTAGGTGCGGAAACGGCCGGAGAATACCTTGTCTTGGTCGAAGAAGTCAAAGATCCAGCAGAAATGGTCGAGGGTAGGTTTACTTTAAAATGCGAAAAGGCCGATTCAGATCTCGAAGACTTTCTGGCGGATCCAAAAAATACTTATGATCCTTTCCAATTGGGAGAAGATGGTTTGTCTTCAGTAAGTTTATTGCATGAAGCTGATCTTACTCATGGGGATCTAAAACTTGATAATTTTCTTACATTTCATGGCCGAGTGAGAATGACAGACTTTGGGAAGACCAAACATACTAGCGATGGTGAAGACTTTATATATTCTGGAAATCCACGCCACGAACCTCCAGAGAGGAGACAAAGCAAGCCCGGTGACGTATATGGGATGGGAATCGTCCTAGGCCAAATTCTAGAAAGAAAGTATCTCAGCGAAACAAAAAAAATGCTCGTTGATGTATCAGAATCAGACAGGAAAAGCGGCGCCCCTGACGAGAGTCGAATAGGACTTGAACGTTACCTTATTCTCTGCAAAGAGAGCATACAGACGGAGAGTGGAGGGAGTCTTAAGTCCGCATCGTTGATAGGTCAACGGCTCGGACGGATGCTCTGTTCACCATCCGATGCTATGCTAGCTGATGCCGACCGTGCTACTGGAATTTATATTAATCAGCTCGTGTTGGAGCTGCAGAGTAAATATCCAGACAACACCGAAGCGCAAAAGGGGATCGATGAATTAGGAGAGCTCATAAAGCGTATGATGTCAGCACATCCGGCTGCAAGGCCGTCGGCAAAGGAGGCCCTTGCTGAATATAGAGCGATACGACAAAAAATCAGTCCTCAAAAACCATTGACTCCTGGGCCTTCAGAATAAAAAATTGTATACAGTCGAGCTCTTCGTTCGTCGCGACATTCTATTTTTCCACTGCTACATGTGCGGTTCGTAGGACTTGATCTAACGATGTGACGACCTGATCTTTAGGGAATGTCTCAAAGAAGTCTGCATGCTCGAGGTACTCCACTACATTGGGCTTGAGTTCTGCTAGGTACAGATCAACGTTCTTCGACTTGCATTGTGCGGCAAATCGTCGCAGAGCATTGACAGCCGTTGAATCAATGAATGGGACGGAACGCATACGGACGATCAACGTCGCCGGAAGTGGATCGAAATGGTTCAGAACATCCGCTAGGAGGTCAGCGACCGCAAAGAAAAAGGGACCTTCAATCTCATAGACCTTTGTGTCAGAAGGAAGAGCCATCTGCCAGGAGCCGCTGAGGTCGGTGTCTTTGTCGCTGATATGTTCATCTTCTTCTATAGCGTCGAGCAACTTCCCTGTTGTCGCTTCCGAGCTGCGTTTGAGAAACAGGATGATTGAGAGAAACACTCCCGTTTGTACCGCGGTATTGATATCGACGAGAATGGTGATCGCCAGTGTGACGAGGAGGACAAGAGCTTCTCCGCGACCCCCTTTGACAACTTCCTTTAACTGGTCTACTTCAAACATTCCCCAAGCAACAATGACGAGTACTGCGGCTAACGCTGACAGAGGGACCATGCTGGCCAATGGAGCAAGAACGAGCATGAGGATAAGAAGGGTGATGGCATGGATGATTCCTGCCAGAGGGGTCTTTGCATGAAGCTGCAGGCTGGCGGTGGTTCTGGCAATGGCACCTGTTGCGGGGATGCCTCCGAAGATAGCAGCGCCGAAGTTTGAGATTCCTTGGCCTATCAGCTCGCAATTTGACTTATGGCGAGTTCCTGCAAGGCTGTCGGCGATGACGCAGGCAAGTAGTGATTCGATAGCGCCCAACAAGGCTATGCCAACGGCATCTGGAAATGTCTTGCGCATGAGGTCAAATGTCAGGGGCGGCCAGTGGGGGGAAGGGAGGCAGCGAGGGATAATGCCGAACTTGGACTCTATTGTTTCAACAGGAAGATGCAAGAAATAGGCGATCGCCGTGACGATGCAGATGGCAATGATGACCCCAGGAATCTTTTTCGATAACCGACGGAAAAAAATAATCATTCCAAAAGTTGCAAGAGCTACGCCAAGGGCATAGTAGTTGATCGTAGACGAATAGTGGACGGCTGCGTTAAGTCTGTCAACGATATCAACGGTAGGATGAGGGATTTGAAGGCCTAAGAGATCGTTAATTTGTGAAGAGACAAGGACGATGGCAAGGCCGCACGTAAAGCCGACGATGACCGGATATGAGATAAATCGAATCAGCCCTCCACACCGCAAAACACCAAGGAGAAACATCATGATAGAGGCTTCGATAGTCGCACAGACAAGCCCTTCATAACCGAATTTTTGGAGAATCCCAAAAATCAAGATAACATAGGCTCCAGTAGGTCCCCCGATAAGGAAGCGGCTTCCCCCGAAGATCGAAGTTAAGAACCCTGCGACGATGGCCGTGTAAAGCCCTCGTTCTGGATCAAGGCCTGCGCCAATGGAAAACGCCATGGCAAGAGGCAGCGAAATGACACCAACGGTTATGCCGGCCATCAGATCGCTCATGAAGAGCTTGCGCGTATATCCTTCCATGATACAGACAATGGATTTGGGGACAAAAGGAGCGACTGCCGGTGAGGAAAGCCATTCTTGCGCCCGTTCTTTAAAACTCATATGTTCATTGCCTTATATTTCGAAAGCTTAAGCCGTCATTCGTGAGGATAATGTGGAAAATTGCCAAAATTTTGAACGTCGGTGTTGAGCGAAAGCAAAACCATTTGTTACGATCCACAGCGTCCTGTCTTTTTCAAAAAGCCATTTCATACAATGGTTTTTCGTAATTGTCGCTCCTGATCCACATGGGGAACAGGGGCTGAAGAGTTTTTTTGTCCCACTTGACACTTAAAATGATAGTGAGGGAGGAGAGCATGTTTACGTTCTTCCGCCGCTACCAGCGGGCCATTTATTTCGTCGTTACTGCGGTGATCATTCTCTCCTTTTCGTTTTTTGGCACGTACTCTGCCTTTACGTCGGGAAAGGGGGAAGATCCTGTCGTTTTCCGTACTGATGACGGAACGCGTATGACGCGATCTGAGTTTAACGATTATGTCCATTTTCTCTCAATGGATAGCCTTACATTAGGAGAGGGAGGAGCCGTTCCTAGCAACCCTCTCAATGATGGCGTTCTTGCCAATGACATCATTGCGCCCGGTATCGGAGAGGTATTGGCGAAGCGATTTTCTGGAGATTTTGCCAGCGATTGGAAAATTAAACTGAGCCGAGAACGTTCTTTTCAGCCTTATCATCATCCACAAGCTCCTTTTCTTAGCGCTATGCAGGCATGGAGCTATTTTGCCCCAGACATCAAGGAATCGTTTGATCAATTTCGTTCTGTTTCATCAGATGACCCTGTGGAAATCTACAAGAAGAAGGCAGCGCTGTTTCTTGCAGAACGGCAGTTTCCCCCTGTCTTTCTACGCCAGATTCTTACCTATCAGCAGCAGCAGTTTAACTGGATAGAACCCGACATTTCTCTGGAAGGAAGGCCATTAGGTCTGTTTGGCTATAGCCAGATAACGGACTGGTTTGGTGCTCCGTTTGTTGATAAATCGTGTGAATTTATTATCCAAGCGGCGAGCCGTGCACGAGCTTCAGGACTTTCCGTCTCCTCTGGAGAAGCATTAGCTTCTCTATACCAAAACGCGCAAAAGGCATTACAACGACTTCCACAACAAAGTGGGGTGACGGCCGATGATCTATTCAGAAAAACTCTGCGAGAGCTGAATATGGATCAGTCTCGTGCAATTGACATCTGGTCTGATGTGCTGCTGTTTCGCCGCTCGTTGATCGACCTTCCTCTGAACATCGTCGTCAACAAACAGCCTTTTGATGAATTTCTTCACCAAGAGTCTGAGGCGTGTGATCTTGACTGCTATCAACTCCAGCCCTCGTTGCGCCTGACGTCGATGCGAGATCTCTTCAAAGTCCAACTGTGGGTCAATAGTGTCGGAGAACCTCTCAAAAGCGCTACCCCCACTCTTCTTCCTCCTTCAACGTTTAGGGAGCCAGAAGAAGTTATGGGCAGCTGGCCGGAATTTGTTGAACGAAAGTTTATCCTGTCTGTGGCCTCTGCTTCATTCGATGACCTCACCAAAAATATTCGGCTACGCGATATCTGGAACTGGGAAGTAGACAATGGCAACTGGGAGTTGCTTCTCAATGAAATACCTTCTCTTGGAGAAAAAGAAGCCTCTGATCGCGATGGCCGCCTTCAAGCTTTAGATCGTCTCAGCCCACAGCTACGTGCGAAGGCTGATGCCATAGCAAAAGAGCATATCGTCGAGCTCCATCCACAGTGGCTACAGGATGTATTGTCGAAAGCAAAGGCGGACTGCCAACATGTGAATATTCGCCTGATAGACGGGAGGCTGCCTTTTGAAGGTATCTCTGATCGTCAGGCGTTGATTTCAGAGCTCATGAAAGCGCCAATAACGGAAATAGCGCCTTCCCTTCAAAGCTATACTCAAGATGGGAAGCATTTTTATCGTATTCAGGTGTTGGACAGAGCTGCAAAAGACTCATTAGTACCGCTGCCAGATCTCATTGCTGATGGAACTCTGGATCACGTTCTAGACCGTGTTTTAGAGATGTCGTATCCCAGCATTCGAACCGAACGCCCAGCGGACTATCGCGGCGAAAAAGAAGAATGGAAACCCTTCAGCCAGGTGAAAGAAAAAGTCGGGGAAGCGTATTTCGCGGCTTTTCTGAAGCAACTCGATCATGCGATTGCAGAGTGGAAGATCAAGTTCCCAAAATTCTGCCACTGGGACGACCTTAAGACCTCTCGCGTTGCAGTACGATTCTTGCCTCAGCTAGCGCTTCTTACCCAATCGCTTCATGGAGATAGGGACTGGAGTGCCTATGTCACGACGCCATATGTCACAGCGGAAAAGGATCATGTCGATCTAAGTATTGAAGACAGGCCGCTGACAGACTTATGGCTGCTTGTGGAGTCAAAACAGCGGCTTATCCGCTCAGAGCAGAGTGAAAAAATTCAATTTGCCGAGGCTCTCTTGCTGAGTCCTGGAGCATGGATGCAACCACGGTATTCCCAAGAGTTAGGGGCTTTTGTCGCAAAGGTGACCAAAAAGGATATGGAGCCCTATGGAGAGGACCTGAGGGCGTCAGTCTTTGACTGTCAGCGACTCATTGGGCGTGAAGCAGTACAAAATCGGGCGCAACAACTTGTGACAGATTTTTTTGGTGAATCGAATAGGATAAAGTAGATTATGGCAGAACGGCGAGTAAGCGCGAATGGTGAATGGTTGGAAAGAGATGGATCTATTGTGACTGTAGGTCTGACCCGCAGGGCTGTTGATCAGCTTGGGACTGTCGTTAGTGTTCATTTGCCAGAAGTGACGGAGACGATTCATCGAGGGGATGTTGCTGTTGTCGTAGAATCCTCAAAGGCTGCGATAGACTGTGAAAGCCCAATGTCTGGCACTGTGAAGGCGGTAAATTTTCAGCTCCTTAGCTCTCCTGATCTCCTGAACGAAGCTCCAGAACACGACGGCTGGCTGTATCGTCTCGAGCATGTCGATGATCATGAGTGGGACAAGTTGCCGCTTCCTTCTTCTCCCCAATCGTCGCCGGCAGCACAATCTTCAGACGTTTGAAAAAACCCTCCTAGGGGCAAGAAGATCGTTGGTTCTTGCCCGCAGGGATGAAGGTTTTACTGCACGACAGGTGTCACAGGCTCGGTTTTCAATTCAGTGGGTGAAGCCAGATGCGGGTCTTGCCCATCGCCTAGTGCCTGCTGTGCCAAAACGACTGGAGGAGTAGCTCCTTGGAGTGATGTATCAGACGGCATTTCCTCGGATGGCGCTGTGTGGAGGGCCTCCGGAGGCGTTGGAGGAATACCGCACACGGTATTGACAAGGCCTGTTCTTAGAAACATAATACATGATGCAATGATGTTGCCGATACCAAAGAGGGCAACGGGAAGGTTGGTGGTGGCGATCCCCTGTGATATTTGCTGTCCGCCTTCAATAATCCCGCCAAGAGCAAACCCATTTTCTACGTTTTCTGCTGTGACAGGCTTGTTTTCTGGTGTAGTAACCGTTTTAAAGACAACAATGGCGCTAAGGCCTGCCCAAAAAAGAGGGCCAGGAAAAAACATCAACCTCATCGCTAGAAAAGGCAGGCATCTGATCATGGCGGCGGCAACAGCGGCAGCAGGCCTTGGGAGAATGTTATTTGTGATATCATCAATCTTTTTGTCAATCCAGAAAGCACTATTTTTAACAGTGCTCATCACATCATGCGCCCGATCACAGAGAGTATCTGCAAGAGGCTGGATGTAATTTGAAGTAATCCATTGAATTTGAGTGCACATATGAGGGCCTCCAGGAAAAAAAATGCTAAAGTCCAGCTGTGTAGAGCTTTTAGAAACTCATGCCTTTCATCGGACATCTTGATGATTCCTTGTAAAGATTAGATCAGGACTCTCGGTTGAAAACCCAGTTTTTTTTGGTCCTAGCAGGGCAGGCGTGAAGGAAAAAATACGGCTTATTGCAGTAGTTTCTTTTTCGCTACCGGCGCGTTGATTTTCTGTCTTCGTTTCAGGTACTATCGAAAACGCCCGAAAATATGATTCCCCATCAAGAGATAAGGAGTGTGTCACATGGACTTACTATCAAATTACTTGAAGACGACCCCTGAACTCTCTCGGTCAAAAGCCGCTATTGCTGTGTTAGCAGGATTAGATCATATCTCTCAGTCCTCACCATCGATTGCAAAAGATATTCTCCGCGAGCTGTACGAGCAGCGGCGGTATTTGAAGATGATAGCCTCTGAAAACTACTCCTCGCTGGCCGTCCAGCTGGCCATGGGAAATTGGCTCTCAGATAAGTATGCAGAAGGATTCGTTCACCATCGGTTCTATGCAGGATGTGATCAGGTAGATGCTATTGAAGACGAAGCCTGCTATCAGCTCAAAGAGCTTTTTCATGCAGAGCATGTCTATGTACAACCCCATTCGGGGGCGGATGCAAATCTCCTTGCCTATTGGGCTATTCTGACAACGCGCGTGCAGTCCAAAGAGCTCGAGCGTATGCAGAAGAAATCGGTCGATGAACTGACGCCAGAAGAATTTGAATCCCTTCGGCAACTTCTCATTAATCAGAAGTTGATGGGCATGGCTTTAAGCTCAGGGGGCCACCTGACACACGGGTATCGCCATAACATCTCGTCTAAGATCTTCAAGACCGTGTTTTATGAAGTAGATCCAACGACAGGCTTGATCAACTACGACACCATTTGGCAGAAAGCAAAAGAAGAGCGTCCTGCAATCTTACTCGCCGGCTATTCTGCATACCCACGACTCATTAACTTTGCCAAGATGCGGCAGATAGCAGACGATGTGGGAGCAACATTCATGGTCGATATGGCTCATTTCTCAGGACTTGTTGCAGGTGGTGTTTTCACGGGTGAATATAACCCTATTCCCTATGCTCATGTTGTTACCTCAACGACCCATAAAACACTTCGCGGGCCGCGAGGCGGTATCATCCTTTGTAAGGAGGAGTTCGGGGAGGCTGTCGACAAGGGATGCCCTCTTGTCCAAGGAGGCCCTCTCCCTCATGTCATGGCAGCAAAAGCGGTGGCATTTGAAGAAGCGCGACGCCCTTCGTTCAAAGAGTATGCCCATAAAATCGTTGCTAATTCCCAAGCCTTAGCTGAAGAGTTGATCCAACAAGGAGTGCGTGTTCTTACTGGAGGCACTGATAACCATATGGTGTTGGTTGATGTGACTCCTTTCGGGCTGACCGGCAAGCAAGCAGAATATGCGCTTCGCCAGTGCTATATCACCCTCAATCGCAATGCAATACCATTCGACAAAAATGGACCGTGGTATACTTCTGGTATTCGCCTTGGTACGCCAGCGCTAACGACGCTAGGGATGGGGACGAATGAAATGAAGCGAATTGCCACATTTGTCGTAGACGCCCTGCGGCATGCCCATCCATCACCTGGGTCAAATGGTGGCGAAAGTCGTGCTATGGCCGATGTAGAGCCTGAGGTGCTGAGCAGAATACACGCCGGAATATCGGAACTGCTCACTGCATTTCCTTTGTACAAAGAGATTGTTTTTCCTGAATCTGTTGTCTCAACTTGAGGCGATAGGAGACGTTTCTTTGTGCCACGTCGCACATAAGGATCGATAATTAAATTGGAGACCGCTTTCATGCAAAAATCCTCTAGTCAGAACGTTTTGCCTGTATCACAATTTGAACGGCTCAGTGATACAATCGATGCAACACTCCTTGCGAACCGTCGTCTGTTTCTCAGTCGACCTATTGACATGTCGTATGCCGAAGAGATCATTAAGAAAATTTGGTATCTCCAATATACATCGCCAACGGCTGGTGTTGTTCTTGTCATCAACTCCCCAGGAGGCGCTGTCGACGCAGGTTTTGCCATCTGGGATCAGCTGAAGATGATGACATTTCCGCTGACAACACTGGTGACGGGGTTGGCCGGATCTATGGGATCTGTCCTTGCCCTCTGTGCGTCAAAGGGAAGGCGTCTTGCAACGCCAAGAAGCCGTTTTCTCATCCACCAGCCAGCGCTGAGCACAACGGTGGAAGGGCAGGCGACAGACCTTGAGATACAAGCTCGCGAGATCCTCAAGACAAAAAAGCAGATCGTCGCACTGTATAGTGAAGCGACTGGCAAGAGTATAGAGGAGATCGAAAAGGCTATTGACCGTGATCGATGGATGTCAGCTGAAGAGGCGCTTCAGTTTGGTATTATCGACCGTCTCGTTACAGATTTTAACGATATGTAAACCCAATACGAGGGTATGTTCATACAAGCAGCGTATCGCTTTTTAGACTATTTACGAGTCGTGCGTGGTGCATCAGAACATACCATCAGGGGCTATGCGAATGACCTAACGGTCTTGGGGCTGTTTATGACCAATGGACAGCCTTGTGGCCGAATCTCTTCGGGTGGAAAGCCGTCTGGAGATTCTTCCATATCCTTTCCCCTTCAGGGTATTGATCGGAAAACGATCAGAGCATATATCATTGCAGAGCGAGGTCGGAATATCTCCAAGCGCTCTGTTGCCAGGCGGTTATCGGCATTACGCTCTTTTTTCCGCTACTGTCTTCGCGAAAAGCTTATCGACGTCAATCCGATGGATTTGATTGATAGCCCCAAACTGGACCACACTGTTCCTCACTCATTGTCGTATTCTCAGATAGAGCACTTTTTCAACCTTCCCCAGACCTCCACTTTTCTTGGGCTTCGAGATCGCACTATCATGGAGCTCTTTTATAGCTCTGGACTACGTGTCAGTGAGCTTGCTGGATTGAATAGAGCTGACTTTGATACCTCAGAACTCTTGTTCGTTGTCAGGGGGAAAGGGAAAAAAGAACGGATAGTCCCGATCACTGAAAATGCGGCACAATGGATCGCGCGATATATTGCTCATCCAGAGAGGGTTTCGATACAAAAGGATAGCGAGGCAATCTTCCTAAACCGTTTTGGCACACGTCTGACGACACGCTCTATAGACCGGCTCTTTAGCTTCTATCTTACCAAAAGCGGCTTTGCAGATACCATCACGCCTCACGTCATTCGCCATACCATAGCAACTCATTGGCTAGAGCAAGGAATGGACCTGAAAACAATTCAAGTGCTTCTTGGCCACTCGTCGATGGCGACCACAACGATTTATACAGAAGTATCATCAGATTTGAAAAAGCGTGTCGTTGCTGCTCTTCATCCGCGTGCTTGAAGAGCTGTTAGTCGAGAGTTCTTTAAAAAAGATTTTACGCTATGTTGCGTTGGCGGAATTCCCGTTCTCACGAAGGTGCTGCTTGAGGCAACAGCCATTTTAAGGCATGTCAGAGGTGTTTGATGCTGCAGCATGCCTGCTATGAACCCAGCATTAAATGTATCTCCAGCGCCTGTTGAGCGAACAGGTTTCTTGCAGATTGGAACAAAGAGAGTATGTGAAGTTATCTTTCCATCCATCAGAGAGGCAACAGCTACTTCAGAATGGGTGTGGATAACGACGCAGGATAGATGGAGGACGCTGGCAATTGTGTCTGCGTTTTTTTGAAGCGAGTCAGAGGGACGCTGGCGCAAGGCGCGCAACACCTGAGTGCTTTCTGATCTGTTCAGCCCCAGAATAACATCGCAGATAGCATTGAGTTCTAAGAGTGTTGACAGCGCTCCTTTCAGGTCTTTGGCAGGTCTTTTTGCAGGGTCTGAAAGGTCGACAAAGAGAGATTTTCTTGGAGCCTGCACCATAAGTCGTGGATTTTTGAGAAGATACTCCCAAAATTCTTGGATCAACGGCATCATCGTCCAATTTACGGTGGCAATGCACTCTGCTTGGCTAACACACGACTCTAGCAGGTTGTGCCTCAGGCGGCCTGTGGCTTCGTGAAGGCTCAGAGAATTTAACTCTCCCATCTTGCCGAGCATCAGTTTTCCATCCGTAAATTCAAGGGCATCGGTAAGCCCTGGTTCTGCGAACGAATGGACAGCGATCCCCATGGTTTCTAAGGGCTGAAAGAGAGGGTTCAACGTCGGGAATCCACAGGTTCCAACTAACGTTCCGGGAATCCCAAGCGACGCCAGAGCTCGTGCGAGGAGGGGAGCATTTCCTCCAAGAGACCGCTCTTTGACGACGCATTCAATGTTGGCGCTTTGAGATGAAGCTGCTGAAATTTTTTCTGAAAAAGCTGGAATTGAACCGAGTCTTCGAAAGGAAGAGGGCCCTGTCCGCTGCGCGACACAATGAAGAAGGGTGTCAATAAATCCGTCAAAGCCTATCAACACCCTTGATGTAGTGAACACCTGAGGATGTCCTTAGAATTGTGGTGACAAATCCACTTCTTGGCCAAAGGCAACTGTATGGTTGTTTCCTTGCTCATACCAGCTGTCATTGACTAACACTTTAAATTGCATGGTAGAGAAAGGCCGATCTGACTCCCATAGCCATTCATTCGGTCCAATGTTTTTCATTTGGACGCCTTTTTCCCATGACAGTGAAGAAATCCCTTCGCCACGAATGAAAAGATTATTAGTAAAGCCACAGTCAATATGGGCTACAACTTTTGTTTTTGCCGCTTTTGTCCCCTTTGATTTTGAGGGGACTTCTATTGCACAGTGGGGTTCCGACGCTGAAGATTTATTCTGCTTCGGCATCGGGCTTGCTGCGCCACATGATGCCGATTTTTGAGGCATTTCAGTGGCTGCATGTTGTTTCATTTCCTTTTTCATAGACGACATAAGACTACCTCCGTTTCGTAACTCTTATATAATGATCACTTTTTTTGGACTATAGGCTTGAGTGGAATTTTATCAAAGAATTTTTGGCTGGTAGCGAAGGAGGGGTTTTTAGTTAGCATGACGAGGTGAAAATACGACTGGGAGAAATTCATTACGCTGCAGTTTGCGTCTCTCTCGATGGCGGTCCCAAAAATTATGCAAAGCCCAGTTCAATTGATTTATAATGTTGCGAAAAATTGATGTTTTGCTTGAATATTGTCGCAACCTCTAATTGGGGTATTTTGATAACGTAAAAATACGGAGTTTATTATGAAACTATCACCTGAATTATGTGATGCAGCAGCAGAAGCCGCTCAGCAACTCGAACTCTGGTCAGCGATCGGTCAAGACGCCAATGTGAACGTCCACGGACATCACGTTAACGTCGTTCTTAAAGACGGTCGTGCGTTCAGCGTAGAGCGTGAAGGACACAAAGATTACAAGTTGCATGGTCATGTAAAGCCATATGCAGACGCAGCTCTTACCGAACTTGGAAAGAAATTTATCAAGGTCATTCGCAAGGGTGTTCGTGAAGTTTCCAAAGTTTTAGATCATGCCAGCTCATCGACCGGCAAAGTTGCAAAAGAACTTCGCAAGAAGTATCTGTAAGCACAATTGAAGGATGTCATTTCCTAAGATTTTGTGTTGAATAACCGCATCAGCACGATTACTGCTTTCATGGCAGACTGATCGTGCTGATGTTTTTTTTGTACCAATCCGTGTCGCTTAAAGCAGTTCGCCACCATTCCCTTGTTGAGCAGAACCGATCAGTTCTGGTACAATACGTTACCACTATTCAGGGACCCTCTCCATTATTGAGCTTAATGAGCCTATACCTAAATGAGAGGGTGATGTCGGAAGTGATACAAAAGGCTCCAATAACTCTTCAAAGGTACTACGATGCTTCGTGAAGCTCTCAAAGCCATGCTTGACGTTCAAGAGTTAGACATACAGATGATTCGACTTATGCGGCTAAAGCGTGAACGGTTATCTGAACTCACCAGAATTCGAGCTCTTCGCGACGACCTTCACCATCAGGTTGTGTTAAAGGAAAGTGAGATCATCGAGCTGAAAAAACAAGTTCGTCTGACCGAAGGTGAGGTTACAGAATTTGCCTCTAAGGTGCAGAAGCTTGAATCCCAGCAAAGTAGTGTTCGAAAGGTCGAAGAGTTTAATGCGTTGACACATGAGATTTCCGCTTTAGAGCGCGAGAAGGCTGCAAAAGAGCAGCGCTTGAGCGACAACTATGACAAACTCGGGACGGAAGAAGAATTTCTCAAGAATCTCAAGGCTTCGTTCGATGTCACGAAAGCGAACAGCGATCAAATGGAAGTAGAGATTAAGGCAAGTATTGATGCGATCAATGTCGAAGGCAAAGAGATCATGGGAAATCGTTCCGTTCTTGCTGAGAAGACTGATAAGGACATCATGGCTGTCTATGAAAAGCTTCTTGGGAATAAGAAAGATCGTGTCATTGTTCCTATTGAAAGTCGGTGCTGCAGCGGATGCCATATCATGGTGACTGCCCAGCACGAGAACGTTGTCAGAAAAGGCGAGCGCTTAGTGTTCTGTGAACACTGTTCTCGCATACACTATTGGCATGAGCACCTTGTCGAAGAAGAACAAGCTGCGGCTGGTGGGCCTGTAAGACGTCGACGACGGACAACGGCAAAAGCTTCATAATATCTTTTGGCGGGAGAGCGGGGAGTCGCTGGATAGTACGTTTTTCGTTCTATCGAGAGGAAAGTCTGGACATCCAAGGAACAGATACCAGCGAAAGGCTGGGGGCCGAAAGGCTACGGAAAGTGTAACAGAAAGCATGCCGCAGATGCCGTTATGCGGTATCTGACAGGCTGAAACGCTAGCCTTTGGGGCTAGCTGCTTCACGGAGACGTGAGGTACGATAAACCCTATCTGATGCAAGTATAAGCGCTGTCGATTATGCGAGTTCCTCGCATCGCAGTTGGGCGCTTTAGCGCGCTTGAGAGCTTTGGTGACAAAGCTCCTAGATGAATGACTTCCGGTTGGGAGATTGCCTTCTCAACGCACAGGATCCGGCTTATAGCTCTCCCAATTTTACTCCTCTTTTTTTAATCCTTGTTTTTTATGATCCACGCCGATTTTTACGAGCACGTGCGTGCATGAGCTAAAGGTCGTGAAGCGACGATCCCAAAGGGAGGTTTTGAAAACAAAGCCCTGCAAAATGACGCAGTACAGTATACTGGGTAGTTCTTCCGTAACAAGATGGGCAGGGAATTATGCGTGGCGTTTTTTTGGACACTGAGACTTCTGGGTTAGATCCATTTGTTCACGTACCTCTAGAACTTGCATTTGTCATTGTTGACCTCCTCTCAGGTCAAGAGCTTGTTGCTTATGAAACTAAATTTCAGGTCACTGACGAGGCGTGGTTATCGCAGGATCTGACAAGCGTTGCTATCAACGGGTTGACTCGCAAAGAGTTGGACAACGGCGTTACCAGATCGCAAGCTGCAAAGGAGATCGAAACTCTCTTTTCTGGCTACCAAGTCACCAATGATCAAGCATTTTTTATTTGCCAAAACCCTTCTTTTGATCGCCCGTTTTTCTCCCAAATAATTCCTGCGTACCGTCAAGAGGCACTTCGCTGGCCATACCACTGGTTGGATTTGGCATCCATGTATTGGGCATTGAAGCTCGTACACCAGCAGAAGGAATCCCCCTTTGGCCTTCACGTCTCAAAAAATTCTATTGCACAGACCCTTGGGCTTGCTCCAGAACAGTCACCTCACAGAGCTATGAATGGAGCTAGGCATCTGTTGTCCTGTTACGAGCGTCTTATCGGATTTCCAGCTCACTGAAAGGAGGCCTGATTGTGTTTACTCAACTCATGGGTATTATTAATGTCACCCCCGATTCGTATGTCCCCTCCTCTCGGCTGTGCACGCCAGAAGCCGCTGTCCAACGATCATTGGAACTTCTTGAAGAGGGCGCAGATAGCATTGACATTGGTGGGGAGTCGACTCGTCCAGGAGCTGCTCCTGTTGACGAGGTAGAAGAGTCTCGCCGTGTGATCCCTGTCATTGACCAACTGTGTCGAAAAACGAATGCCGTCATATCAATCGATACGTTCAAGCCATTGGTGGCGAGGAGGGCGATTGAAAAGGGGGCTACCATCATCAACGATATTTACGGATTTCGAGATGAGGAGATGGTCAAGGTTGTTTGTGCGAATCCTCATGTGAAGGTTATCGTAATGCATATGCAGGGGACTCCTCAGACCATGCAGCGCGCACCAGCATATCCATCAGGAGTTGTGTCTGAGGTCATCGCATGGCTCAGCACGCAAGCACGACATCTTGAAGAGAAGGGGATTGCAAAAGAGAGGATCTGCTTGGATCCTGGTATTGGTTTTGGGAAAACAGTTAAACAGAACGTTGAGCTCTTACGCGCTGTTTCCCAATTTCAGCAGCTTGGATACCCTCTTCTCTATGGAGTTTCTCGAAAATCATTTCTCGGCGTGCTCACATCGCGCGATGTCAGTGACCGGCTTGCATCTACAGTTGGCGTGGCATCCTACCTTATGCTCAAAGGTGTGTCAGTCCTTCGCGTTCACGATGTAGGCTCTCATAATGATGTGCGCCGCGTGTTAGCGAAAATTGTTGAATAGTAGAGGCTTTTGCAAAAGCCTCACGAATCTGTTTTTGTTCGCGGGGGGAGGGAAAATGGGCACAGACTGGGATTTAGGAAAATACCAAATAGAAGCAGCGGCACAAGCCTTAGAATCGGTCTGGGAGGCCATTCAACGGTATGGGCATGATTCCACTGGGACGCTGCGTCTTCGAGATATCAATCACTTTCTTCGACAAGTGAAAGGTCCTTACAATGGAGCAGGACATCTTCTTCTTATCCTTAAAAGCGAAAAGACGGCCAAGGGGCAGATTGCCAAGATCGCCGAGCTGTGTAAACGAGTGGGGGCTGTGGAGAATTTTGCCAACGAGCATAAGGTCGCTCTTGGTGGTATAACTCGGTTCCTCGAAGATATAAAGGTTTGTTCGCAACTGCCCCGCGAAGTACAAGCATTGGCACAAGAGGCATCAGAGGTGGCAGGACGGCTCATGCCTGGCACACATATCGTCAGTTCTTCAGATTCACCAAAACTCATCTCGGCACGATATCATCATATGATTCGACTTATGTGGGAAAATCTCTCGACGGTTTCCTCACGCGAACGCGCTTCGATCGAACACGTTCTTTCCAGAGGTGAGCGTCGGCTTAAAGAATCGAAAACGGTTGAAGCTGCTGCTTCTACCTACAAAGACATGGTCTATGGAATCATGGACTCCATGAAAGCTGTCCCCCATCTGTCACAACAGGGGAAGGCTTTTAAACAGTGGCTAGAAACGAAGATTGCTACCGATCTTCTTTTTTGAGAATCCGATTCTTGAACAAGACGAGATATAAATATCGCAGCCGCTAGTTTTGCAAGAGCCTTAGTTTCTTTTACGATATTCCTCAGGAGGGGATGTATGTCTTTGGTACGTTTTGTTTCAGCTGATTTTTTGCCAAAAATTCGAGATGCTGTTGATGAACTTCGAGAGTACGGCGTAGACACTGACTCGATGCATCGACGTGTCGTACGGGTCGGTCAGGCAATATTTCATACGCAATTCGAGGCGGTCATCGCTGTGAAGGCGTTAGCGAAGGATCTAGCACAAATAGCGCTGGGCAGTGAAGTTGATATTCTTGATAGCCGCATTCCTGCTATTGTGAAAGAGTGCCTTCAGCATATGTGTCCAGAGAATATGGTTGATGATTCATTTATCTTCTCTTATTCAGCTTCTGCTATTCCACCACCTCGCCGCTCTCCAACGCCCGAATCAGGTGCGCCGTCAGCGCATGCGTCAGCATCTGGCACTGGTTTTGGAGCTTCCTCAGGCGTTCTTAGAGACCGAGTTTCTCCGTTTACGCTAGATGAGGTCAGAAGGCCCGCTCCTTTAGGATTTATGAGCCACCGTATTTTGGAATCTTGTGCTGCCAGCGAATTGCCAGTGCTTGGTGATGATGCTCAGAATCTTTCTCTTACGATTGACTGGTTTAGACGAACGCTTGAACACATGAACACTGTCCAAGGGTCCCACAACCGGGAAGGACAGAGTGCACTGCAAAGACGCATGGTTGATACGATCAATTATTATGGACAACTGTGCCTGAAGGATCTGTGTCAGCTTCAAGGGGATAAAAAGGGATCAAGCTCCGTAGAAGAGCTTCGAAGGGCGGCCGAAGCTCCTAAACCCGAGGCCAGCAGAGCTCCTGCTGACGATTGCTCTCTTGATGAAATACCTCCGCCAGCAGCTGCTGTTGCTACACTCCCAATTTTTGACTCGATGGCCGGCGGGGCTCGATTAGAAGAGCGGAGGACCCAAGAGGGAGGGGGAAGAGAAGGAGCTCTGCTCCCGCATCTTTCTTTCGATGATCTAGATGCTGCTGCTAGTGCGCCGGGAGCCATATCTGCAGCATCTGTTACACCCCCATTTGGCAGTTTTCGAATAGAGGGGAGCGGGGTACATGAGATAGAGGAAGAGGCTAGTGTTCCGGTTTACCTTTATTGCCATGGGATTCCGGAGGAGGACGATCAAACAACATAATTTCCGTTAGTTGAAACTAGCGATAGGGAGCTTGAACTGGAGAGGCTTTTGCAAAACTGGCGACCGCGCTCTGCTCGTGGCGGCTCGTGCATAGCGTCGATCTCTCCTCACCTATAGTTACCACTATGGGTTTC
>CAINFV010000166.1 GCA_903848235.1 Chlamydiia bacterium
CCCTTTTTGTCCCTTATCTTTGACGACAGGGATCGTTTTTGAATGAGGCCCACTCCCCTGTTTTTTGGCAACTTTCTCAGACTCTTTAGCCGATGTTGCTGGAGAGACTAACTCGGGAATAGGTATATCAGTAAGAAGTGCCACATCCTGACTGGCGGACTGCCCTTGGGAATGTGAGTTGACTAAGGCCTCTTTATATTTCTGCCCTGCTGGAGGACCAGCAAATTTAAGGCGATCGGACTCACGTTTATCGCTGTATCTTTTGAAGGCGTCAACGAGGGACGTTTCAAGTAATCGGTCATCACCGTTGGCCAATTCATCAAAATTTTCTAAGTTCTGGAGACACCAGGATGCAAGAGGCTTGCTGTCGCCATTAGATGCTGCTGCAACACGCTGCACAAAATCATTAACGACTGGATTCAGACATGCTGCATTTCCAGTGACGGAAGCTGCCCCTCGAACTGCGGTTGAAACGAGGACTTTCGGATCGCCTCTTACGTCAGTGCGTAGTGACGCTGCAAGCGTATCAAGCCCTAATTTCTTTTGGGTTTCAGGGGGCACCATATCTATTGCATCAGCTAAGTTCGAAGCGACAAATGTGGTGGGAGCGCCTTCAAGAAGGGCTTCTGCAGGTCGTGCGCCGACATATGCGACGTCTCTGAAAAACTGTACAAGATGTTGAGACATGATGACGCGTTCTCTTGAATGCTCTGATGGGCCAGTGGAGACAGAGATCCCGTCAAAGTCTAATGCCTCGTTGACCTGAGCCAGCAGCGAAGCATCCTCAGAGGGCAGTTTATCATCAGGGATCACTATCTTTCGCGGTAGTGCGCCATCAATTTTTTCCAGCACCGTCACAACAACTTGTACCGCTGGAATAGGAATAAGATTTTTTAGAGAACTATTTGCAACGCCTATAACCTTATCGGCGGCTACATCTGAGACGGTGGCAAGGAATGTTTTGCCATCGTCAGCAGCTTCGGCACCGTTCGCTACAGCATCAGATAAATCCGAGCTATGTGAGAGAAGGAGCTCTACAGGATCGGGACCCACGATGGAAGATGCAGAAGTGGACATATGCCTCCAGAAAGAAGGGGGGATTTTTGTGATTTCAGATTAGCAACCAGTTAATAGTACTGAATCAAAAGTTTTTGTGGAAACAGATTCGGAACGTTTATTTTGCCGACATGATATGAGACTTGTTTTAAAAAAACTCATGTTACGCACTTTTTATCACGCTTTCAATTATGTCGGAAAACGATTCCTTTCCTGCGACTACTCGTGAAATTGTATTTTTAAATCCATTTGATTATTTTAAGACATAACGACATTTACAATTATAATCATTTATATTAGAATCGTTTTTTTTAATTACACTACAATAAAAAACAATCACTGCAATAATAAGGCATTATGTCTACTGCCAGAACTAGCGCCGAAGGCGCCGCATTAGCCCTTTCCCCGCAATCTTTCCAGAACGAACCCGTACTTCAAGAACCTTGTGATTCACTACAGCATGTGTGTAGTCCGGCATCCAGCGGAGTGTCCGGGATAAGGCCGATTGACATATATGCCGAGGCACTTCAGAAGAAGATGCTTAGCTCGCAACTTGACATTTCAGAATTCATTTGTCACCACTCGCTATTAGCAGAAAAAGCAGTCCCGCCTCTCGATAGGAGAGCTTTGGCACATGTGCTTCTTGACTCAGAAGTACGCGGCACTCACCTCGAAGGGTGGTCGCAAAAAAAAGCGTGCCTTCTCATCTCGGAGATACTCAAAGCATACAGTTCATCAGTTAGAAGCGACCAACAGGACGAACTTTCAAAACTGGCTGCACTCTTTGCGGATGCCATCAACACGGAAGACTTCATAAAAACATCAACGAATAGCGAACTATCAAAAGAGGATGTAGCTCTTTTTACTGAAGTTCTTGCGTCGAGAATCGACAGCAATAAACCCATGCTTATCGCGGGCGGCTGGTGTGGAACCCCTACAGGACATGCTATCTACATGGAGATTCAACCCAACAAGCCGGGGTTGTTTAGTGTCATAGTCCATAATTCTGGCGATGGACTAGAGAAGTATCACCCCAGAATTACCGAGTCTGGCAGTCGCCTTTTCCTTCCCTTTCTCAAAAAACAAGATGTTTCCAGAGAAAGTCTTTTGGGGTATGGATTCATTCGCGGACTTCTAACGATAAAAAACGTAGACGTAGAATCGACCGATGAGGGGGATAAAAAGGTTGATTACACCGCAAAGGATTTTTATGATGGCCTGCTTCAAACACTCGACGGGACATTTGAAAAACCAGAACCGGAGCAACTATTAGGACAACTTCGCAAGCTGTGCATAAGCGATCAGATTTCGGGAACTTGTACTTTTTCAGGCCTCATGGCCATGGCTCACACATCTCTCTCAGAGAAAAATTTCTCAACCCTTAAATACATGATTGGATGGAAGTCCATTGTAGGATTTTATCAATTCAATGAAGCTGACCTGAAAGCGTCGGAAGAGTCTCGAGAACTACTCTCAAGATCCGTCCGCATTTTTATACAACAATCGTTGATAGATAACGATACAGGGCTTTTGGATGACTCGTCATTGATGTCTGCATACGCAACAGGCCAGGATATACTGAATCATCTGCAACAGTTTTCTGATAATCGGTCTGCACCTGCAAAATCTTTTACAGATCTAGGGACAGCCACGCTTCCTTCTACGAGCCTCCCTATCGAGTTGCGATCTCCCGCTGGTGGACCCGAAAATGTGTCGGCCATAATTCCTACTAGCACGCTCTTGCGATTTGACCCCTTAAACGTTCCAGAGCCAATCAACTTTCTGAAGTATCTAAGAGGTCTAAATGCCAATGTATCGAATTGGTTCTTTTGCAACCCATTCTATGCTCGGTTCTTTTTCGAAGAGTTTATAGAAAAACTCGACTTCCCTCACGCAGCTGATGATTATTGGTCGCAGATCCCAGCAGCTGACATTGAAGAATGTATTACTATTATCGCAAAGCTTACTGAAAAATATGTATGGGCCAGTCGACGACACGGGATAAGGGGGACGGAAGAAGAGGACGTTATACTAGAATTCGACGTCAACAAAGCCACAGCTATTGTCCGAAAACTTTTGCTGCGAACAGACCCTAAGCTTGAGGGCAAGGTTCCGGCTTGCGATTGGAGTCCTAATGAGACTTTTTTACGAAGCGCGCCTCTTTCGTATAGAGAATCATCGAAATTACTAGAACAACCTGATGACGACAGCTTGAATGATGAACTTTCTCCTTTTTATCGGTATGCGAAGGATGACACTTCAGGGTCATATTTTTCTTGTATTAGCGAATACGTGGAGCAACATCCTGAAATACAGGCTCGATTGGCCCGCGAAGGTGTAGAACCCGATAAGATGTCTAAAGTCTGCTATTGTGATGCAGATGGATCCATACTTCCACGATCTCTTGTCAGTTGGCACAGATTATCAGTGCTTGGTGATCTCATTGATAAGGAATTATCTTTCGACTCTTTTGCACGCAAAGACGTTGCGCCACATCATATTCGCACACTTCATTTCAACAGCCCTTGTGACACCCCTCTTCCCCTCATCTCCATCTATGATGCAAAAACTGACACGTTCTCCCCTGTGTCTGCCGAACACCTTACCATCCAAGCAACTATAACAGATTATCCGGACGCCCCCTTTCTTGCTGCCGCAAGGAAGCTAACGGAACCCGGGCAGGCAGAGCAGGAAGTTGTGAGATGCATGATGGAGCGACAAGTTCCTCAACCTCAGCAGGTAATTTCTAATCTCGAAATGACAGAGTTCTTACATGCTATCTGCGGGGATCAAGCGTATGTCGACCCAGTCTCAGAAAAAGGACTGCCGCAAAGAATCATTCGCCTTCTAGCCTATGTACACGCCTCTTCTACGTCTCTGAAACAACCCGTTTTTCAGGATCTTATTCTCTCCATCGTGCAACAGGAGATTGAGGGTGCCATATGTATTCCCGACCTAGAAGGACACATCGAGCAAGTAGCCGATGCATGCTTAAAACTAAAACATGTGCATGCCTGCTGTGTGGCAAGGCTTTTTGCTGTCTTTGCTGCTCTAGCACAGACTATAGAAAAACCAGAAAATGTTCTTGATGCATCGAACATCGTTCCTGATAAGTTCTTCGAGACCCTTTTGGCACTATGCTCTAATCCAGAAGAAGCGTCTTTGGTACATAGAACATGGCTGGCCTGTTTTGCCACGCTATACGACAGTACGATGATACCCGATGACATCCTTCCCACCATCTTGATGTCTAAGATGATTCTTGCTCAACGTCCAGCTCCAAAGAGCTTTCTCGACCGAAGAGTTGAGAAAATGATTTTTATGCTACAGCCTAGACTAGCAAAGCTCATGGAAAATCAAGGAAAAGAATTATTCGCAAAACTAATTGCACACCCTCTTTTGATGACAGAATGTCACACAACAGATCCGTTGAATGCGGTAGTGGCAAACTACCCTCACTATACGTTCGGTCCCTATACACTCAACCTTCTCGATAGCGTCTTGAGTGTCGAAGGCGACGAAATATTCCAGTCCCTTCCACTGCGTCTGAGAAATCACCCGGACTGGAGAGCTGTGTTCAGAACCAGAGACTTCACAGATGTAAGGAGAGTGAGCGGAAGGATATACACATGTAACAATGGGCGTTCTCGCGTTATAGACACCGAACAGGGAGCTCGAATTCAACAACAATTCGATGGAGAGTGGTTCGAGTACGTTCCCAGTGGTTACATCAAGAACGGCGAGGCAAGCTCCTTGCAATACTTTTTTGATACCACGTTTCAGTGGGTGAGCGTATCTTTAAAAACAATTCTTTTCATTGACAAAGAGACGCAAGCTATTACCTATAGAGGAACCATAGGAAATGGCAATCAGCTGCACGATGTGATCGACATCGGACCACGAGCATCGGGAGCCTCCTTGGTTCTATCCCCCCCTCTCGATCATCCGATTGTACAGCTGTGCTCTAGAATTGAAGTCCCTGCGTATCTTTGTATTTGGAAGACTGATCGCGCTTCCATCATTGTAAAAATGCCTCGCCTCGGCCTTGCTTTTGAGGTTAATAATGAAGTGTCGTCTGTAGCGCGGATGGTAAGTCCAAACGGCTACAGTATTTCATCTCAGCAACAGATTGCTGGTGTAACTGGATTTGAAAATTTTCTTTTGATAGAAAATAAAAAAGGTGATCGGAAGGCCATTGTTCCATGTAGAAAATTAGACCTTGTCAAATCGCAGTCTAAAAATCCATTTCTTAGCGTGGCCGTTCTTGACCAAACAGTACTACCACATAGCGACGGCAAACAGTTTTACCTTATCGATGTCACACCAGAAAACCAACTCTCTACTCATAATCGTGAAGAGTCGTTTATGGTAGCCTACATCCTCTTCGGACAAAAAAAATACCGGGATGGAATCTTGTTTTTGCGGCCATATTCTTGTCAGGACATATGTGCGCTCTCAAGTCGCGAGACTGAAATTTTAGAATGGATTTTTCAGATTTTTGTCCGAAAAGATGGGAAAGCGGTTCAGAGCCTGCAAGCATGTGCGGCAATTTTGTGTGCAGTAGCCACTCTGGTCAAAAATGCTCGAATGTTTGGCGGATACACCGACGTAATCAAAAGCCTAGAAAGTCGCACAGTTGAACCAGATCCTGAGATAGATGGTGGTGATCCCGACGGCTGTCCTACGATTCTTGATTTCGTCGAGGAGACATATTCGCGATATTTGTCAGCACCAGGTTCTTTTCATAGGTTTTTAATTCCAGAAGAGGAACTGGCGCTCATCGCCTTTCTCTCGAGCCGTCCTTGCTTTGAGCAGAGAATCAATGATCTCAAACAACGCGAGACGTTTGCCGAAGCGGTATCATTAGCCCCAACATTGGAATTAGAGACACCTGAATATCTCGATATAGAAAAAGAAAAATACTGTTCTCAAATAAGAGAACATCGCAATCCGTATGTATGTAAGCATTTTATCTTAAATTTTCTGTCGTACTATAAAAAAGCGAAGGATGGGGACGAGTCTGTTCGCGAATTAGTACTCACAAGAAAGCCGGAAGGCAAGTTTCTCGCTAGAATTTTACTCAGTGTCTCAAAAAATCCAGGTATGTACCCAGACTATGCGGAGATGGTGAAACATCGTGACGAAATAGAATTTTTTGGACAGATGTTCAAAATCGGAAATGGCTCGCCCCACGAAAGCTCCGCTCTCTCATATCGAGAGATACGTCCGTACATGACCTCTCGGGAACAGATCCTGGGCCTAACTCTGCGGCGACCAGCCGCCGAGGTTGACAGATGCCCACTGGTACCCCTTGATAAACTTCTAAAGCTCGTCTCTCTCGATACAATGACTGAAGGAAAAACTCTATCAAGCGCTGAGGTGTCACAGATCCAAGACTTCTTCAGCCCAGCACGTCTTTGGGCCGACGAAGAGCTCAAATCGGAGCTCATTCATGCGAAAGAGTTATCAGACGTCTACTATACTCTTTCAGAAGAGGATGTCATACCAGGACTTGGCTTGCTCAGAGAACACCTGTTGGCAATGAAATACAAGGCAGAAGAAGAACGAGCTTCTTTTGAGGCAAAACTTCTCAAAAGGGCCAATAAAATGCCAAACGACATTCGGGGAATCCGTCATGCAGCAGCCGTTGCTGCCTTGACAGAGTCCACTATCACTGTTAGTGATCTGGTTGTATTCTTCCTTCAGCAAAGTCCATCGGTTTTACACAGAAAAAATTCAACTCTGCAGCTTTGTCAACTCAACAAATTGAATCAAAGTGTGTTTGAGTATCTTATGAAAGCAACAGCCGTGCAACGCATGGATAGGGCCCTAGACTTCATAGAAGACGTTGCCAAGGCTAAAAACCCATCTGAGCGTGAGCTTAAACTGAACGATCTTATCGCCGAGGTCACTGCCACACGGAGCGCTGCACTCGAACAGAATTCTGCATATATAGTTTTTGAATATCTCTCTGGTTGCTCGCTTCGCCCATCACAGATAAAGACTATAGAGGCCATGAAGCACGGCGTAGACGGTGTTTTCCACCTTGCAACCGGAAGCGGCAAAACGAAAGTGATCTCCCCAATTGCAGCACTCCAACAAGCTGACGGGGAGCATCTTTCTATCATTTTATCGCCAGAAGCTCTTATCTGTACTGACGCTGCAAACATGCAGGCAACCCTTGGACAGATTTTCTCCCAATATGTTCGTGTTGTTCACATCAATCGAGCCTCTGATTTTAGCGAGGAGTCGATGAAAAGTCTGTACGAGGACTTACAGCAGATTATCGTAGAAAAAAAATGCTTGATGATGACTGGGAAAAGCGCCTCCTGTTTGCTGCTAGAATTTACATCAGAGCTAATCAACTATCTTCAGAAACCCGAAATTGAGCCACTTCCGCACAATCTAGTGTGGATACAGCGTTGTCTATCCCTCTTAAAAAAATCTGGGATGGTTATCATTGATGAGATCGACCAGGCGCTCTTCTCTCGACACGAAGTAAATTTTCCTCTGGACAGAGGAGCGCAAGTGTCGCCAGAACGGCTTGACTGTGTAGAAGACGTATACTTCAGTCTTATTGAGGCCTTTGACTTTTCAAGAGGCGCCGTCTGTGATACTGCTAGGTATTTGGCCATAAGGGAAGAGATTGCGAAATCACTTTTAACCCGCCAAGTTCACCGTCTCGCCCCAATCAAAGAGTTTGTGGAAAAGCACGGGCTTGGCAATTGCATTCAATTCATTCTAGGCGCTGATATTCTTTGCGATCAAATAGAAGACGACACGGTCGGAAATCTCCTCTCTGTTATGAGAGGAGAGATAACATCCATCCTCCCACTTACCCTGGGAAAACAGATTGATACTGCCTATGGACGCTCTAAAACATCGCCTACAAAATTTCTAGCTATTCCCTATTGTGCTAACAACACTCCCAGTGAGTCCTCTGATTTTGGTAATTTGTATGAACGGTTGAACTACACAATGCAGACATATCTCATACAAGGAATTCCGGAGGCATATGTTCGTTCGTTTGTTGAAAAAACATTAAATCAAATAGTAATCGATAAAAGGATGTCTCCTCAGGCAGATATAAAGTCATTTCCTAGCTATAAAACATTGGCAGATGCCGTTGGTTACGAGTGTGATATTTTCGATCCGACTCTTGTGAAAGCAGTGTCGGATCACCTGAAACGAAACATTCCCGAAAGAATTCGATTTATTAGAAAACACTTTCTTCCGTTAGCCCTGATCTCAGAAAACAAGGTGTCTGTCACAGCGCCAGGGCTTGTGGAGATGTTCGGCCATGTGCAAGGGTTTACTGGAACCCCATGGAATATCAGCACATTCCCCGGTCGTCTTCAATCAAATTTCACAATGTCTCCAGGAACATATGGAGCAATACTATCTCTTCTTTGGAAAAAGGCTGACCCTGAAATTGCTGTCGTCGAGGACGGAGCACCAGATCATCTCGTCGAACAGCTGTGCAGAGAAATATCCGCGCTTCAATCCTGCAGGGCGTTTATTGATGTTGGCGCCATTCTTCATGGTGCTGATAACGCTGCGGTATCACAACAGATGCTTAACAGTCTGCCGGAAACTATTGAAGGGATCGCGTTCTTTAAAGATGACATTCTTGTCGTTCTCAACAGACGCGGCAACATCGAAGCTTTCAATGATTCAGACCTCGCCGATAGACCTGACCAACGACTTACATATTTTGATCAACGTCATGCCACCGGTGCTGATGTTAAGCAGTCGGCAACTGGTACAGCACTGGTTTCCTTTTCCGAAGACATACCGATACGAGATATCTTCCAAGGTATTGGCAGGATGAGAGAGCTCTCCAAAAATCAAAATGTGAAGTTTGTCGTACGTACATCAACAGCTTTGGTTCTCACACGTGATGGAGGGAAGCTCTGTAAGCAGGCGTTGTTATATAAGGCGGCCACGGTACAGGCTCAACTCATCGATGCTCATCGCCTTGTAGCCACTGCACAAAAAAGAGATGAGGTATTAAAACAGGCTGTGCTAGAGGAACTGTTGTCGCACGAAACGCTGACAGCAGATTCTGTGCATGCCGTTGGCGCCAAGGTGCAAAAGATTCTTGTCGCACCAACTGGCGACTGTCCGTATGAATCGTTCGGCAGGAAACAGAAGGTTCTGGGCCGAGATGAATTTTTACATCTCAAGACTTATGAAAGAGATGAGGCTATGCGCACGCTATGGCCTGAAGGCTATCAAATGATGCTTGCTCTTATTGAGCAGACTGTCAAAGCATGTCCTGTGCAAGAATCAGAAATCATCGTATCGGTAGCTCCACAGGGGTTGGAAGTAGAAACGGAGAGAGAGACGGAGATCGTCTCTCAGACCGAACATGGCTATATTGGTACTTTTTTTGCTGTCCGTATTAGCAATGATGCACCACCAGAACAACATTTTGTGTGTGCCCTATCCCCTTGTAACGATTCCGATCAAAGCAACGACAGCAGCCCTTGTGAAAGTCTTGAAGAAGGTGTCGAGGGAAGAGATGAAGCATGTCCGAGTCCAAAATCTGATGACTGTTCTAGCCCCGGTTCTTATGGCAGTCATAGTCCGGATTCTGCAGAACGCACCGACGCAGGCGTTTGCGATACATCGATTAAGCCTGAATGTTTCGCAGTGTCGTCGATATTGAGGAACCACAATTCTCCATATAAAGATTTATTTGACGAACGACTCCTCATCTCGGAATCAATTTGTGGCTGGGGTGATGAACGTAAGCTTTTTTCTCTTGAACAGCCACCGATTAGTTTCATTCTCGGCATTAGAGATAGAGACGGGATCATGAAGATACGGCTGCTGCGAGCCGGAGAATTTTTCATGTTTGAAACGCAAAAATTTCCAAAGTGGAGATCGAGCGCTACCGTACCGGTCGTCCTTGCCCATTTGTCAGCACTTGGCTGTCTTGATAAAGCGGGCCCAGGAGCTTCTGAACTTGTCAACGACCCCGTTTATCAAGCGCTTCGCACTCAAGCTCGCTTTTTTAACGGTGAGATGGAGTACTCTGATGAGGAGATGGAATATCTGAGAAGCTGGATTGGAAATCGCAAGGATGAGTTTAGATCATTATTTTTGAACGAAATCCTCCGTTATCACCCAGATAAAAAAATTTGGTTTTCCGGGAGCATTCTTTCTCGAATTTTGTAGTCTTTTACACTGGACGTTAGGAGCTATGAGGCGTGCACACCAGCAATCGCTCGCTGCCAAGCCCGCTGATCAAAAATCGCTCTTTTTGATTGCTCAAAAGCTGCTGCGTCCAATCCGTGCACCCACCATCGACTAAACACAATTCCTCCCCTGCCTCGTCCTTGGCAAAAATGTGATAGCACACAGTGCAGTAATAGCCACGTCCTGAGGTCCGATTCTGATCAAATTGAATGCGAAGGGATGGATAAGCAACGGCCAATCGCTCAACCACCTTTTCCTGTAAAACAGGGAGTCGGCTCTCGTCTATTGCAGTAACGTGCACGGCCAAATCCAGGACTTTGATTCCAAGCGATTGTGAACGGGTCAATACCTCGACAAAATATGAAATATGTTCGTACAAAGAATCAGTTTCGAAAGTACATGACCCTTCATCACGGCCTGCTGTCGCCAGAGCAAATATCCGAAAATGTGGAAAACAGCTATCCCCCTTAAATTTTTGGCCACGAACAACTCGATGACTGCAGGCTAGTTTTACATTGCGCAGCCCTTTTGCATCCTTCAGACGCTGTTTCCGAGCCGCTGCTTCAAGAGCAAGAACATTGGTCGGATCTGAGCACACTTCGATATTTCGAATCGTTGAGATAGCGTTGTTTTGGTCCACCGTAGCAATGACCGAATTAGAGCCCAACGGAGCCAACGGAGAGAGTTCGATCATTTCAAAGTCGTGAGGCAGCAAAGAGCATGCAAGGAGATCGAATTGCAACGACGTGCATACGTTTGCTTTTGCCGGTTGCACAAAGCCATTGTGCATATACTGCTGCAATAATGCCTTGGGTGTAATTTTCTTTGTCTTCTTTCGATACACATCAAGCAACAGCGACGTCAAATCCGGGAAGCTGCATCTATCTACCAAATTTTCAACGACATGATGGCACTGCAACTCTTCCTCGATCCGCCGAACAATCTTTTCTAACATACCAACTCACTTTCATTAAACCAGGGAGCATAATACCGATCTGTAATACGAAACCCTAAGCTAAGATAGCAGTTTATGGCCGCACTATTTTCTTTTTCTGTAAAGATAATTGCCTGCTTCCCGCCTTGCTCACGCATAGAGCAAATTAGATATGAACATACTGCTTTTGCACATCCCCTGCGCCGATATGCGGGATCGGTGGCGACTCCCAAAATCTGAAATGCTTGGAAGGCAAGTCCATTGGTGGAGGCAACAGCGACAATATTCCCATCGACTTCCAGACAGCCCGTATTCGGACTAGCCCGCACCCTTATCTTCTCTTCCTCTGTCAGCGGAGCCTCCATAGGAGCCTGGTGAAGAAGACGTAGCAACCTAGCCACCGCGTCTACATCGTTTTCTGTCATTCGACGAACAACCCCATTCGATGGTATGAATGGGACAAAGTCTTCCGTTGTCAGCTCGAAAAAAAGAACCTCTGGATCACGTATTGACTGCCTTCCTGCGGCTATAAATTCATCATAGGCAGGCTTGACGATATCCGCCATTCCGAGCGTTGTTCTAACCGAGGGATGATTCTTCAACATGATATGCGCCAAGGCCTGTGTAGCGCTGTGATCCTCTGAAAAGATCGAGCATGATTGAAAAGGAGCGTAGTACCCGCATACCGCCACTATTTTTCCATTTTTCCGAGCAACGTACAGAGCCGATGCATCGTAATGATTTAAGATATTGCCGAGAAGAAAGAGGGCTTTTGTCTCGTGCGGCTTCAGGTAGTCAATCAGTTCCGAGCGGAACTGTTCATCTGCAACATCTTCTTCAATAATTTTTATGTCTGTTGTCACTTGGCTGCCTAGATATATATGCTTAGAGCCATTTGTTTTTCTTACAATACAGGTAGGGAACGATGCCAGAGGTAATAATAATAGCCAAGGCAACGGGATATCCGAAGGACCATGACAGTTCCGGCATAACGCTAAAATTCATTCCCCACAGGCTGGCAAAAAGCGTCGGTGGAAGTAAGATAACAGAGACAACGGACAGAATCTTGATGATGTCATTTTGGCGGATGTTGACAAAGCCAAGAATGGCATTGAGCAAGAAGGAGATTCTGTTTGATGCGAATGCTACATGATCAGTCAGTGCCAGAATATCTTTCTCTATAGTGGCAAGCTCATTTTGGCCCCATGTGCCAATCATGGCAGCCCTTTCTTTCGACACAAAACCGACTAATCGACCTAATCCGACTAAACTTTCACGTAAGAATAAGACGCTTTCACCACATACCCCGATTCGGGTCATCGAATGGGAAACAACGCCTTGTGGGATGTTTAACGACGAATCGTGACGATGGAAAATCTCCTTAGAAAGAATATCGATTTCATCAAGCAATCGTTCCAAAAGATCAGCGATATCATCAACAATGACGCCCAGTGACAGGAGGAAAAGCTGAGCCTCTACAGGAACTGTATCCCCTATCTTTCGGACTCGCTGGTGGGCAGCATCGCGGAGTGAAAAATCCTTGTCACGAAGTGTGAGAAGGCTGCTGTGACTCAAGATAAAGGTGATAAACTCAAGTCTCACATGGAAATGGCCATCAACAATTGGAACTGTTGCTGTCATAAACAAGGAATCGTTTTCTTCGTACAGGCGACTTGAAACTTCAATCTCCTGTACTTTTGCCGGTGTAGGAATTTTGATGCCAAACAGCTTTTCAGCCGTAAGCTTTTCCTCGTCTGAGGGATTGACCAGGTCAATCCAGACAGCATCTGGGATACACCCTTCAACCCATTCGTAAGCCCGTGTAAAACTTCTTAGCATTCTTTGTTTCTCCGACAGATCGCT
Source organism: Chlamydiia bacterium (assembly GCA_903848235.1). Taxonomy (GTDB): domain Bacteria; phylum Chlamydiota; class Chlamydiia; order Chlamydiales; family FEN-1388; genus CAINFV01. Next base: position 13,058 of record CAINFV010000166.1, read on the forward strand.
GCTCAATCACTATTGTATTTTTTTTAGGGCTTTTTACCTATGGTGAGCTGTGCTGTCCGAAAAAAAAATTGCACGGCATCATCGCAAAGTCTTTTCTCCACTACAGGGGAATCTAACCCCCAAAATGTGGCGAGCTGTGGTATTTTCTTTACGTGACTGAACGCATTAATAAAAATATCTTTTGCTCTTTTTGCATCAGTACCCGATTTGACTTTCGCCGCATCGCAGTTTTTTTGAAGTACGTTAAACAGCCGGCCCATCGGGTCAGAATCAGTTACCCTTCCACCCTTTTTCATCTCAAGTATGGTGAGAAAAATGTTTTTGCTGAGATCAACGCCAGGAGACACTAAGAGAGTCCAGCCGGCTGGTGGTGTTGCTTCGCCTCCTGGGTAAAAGAACTCTAGTGCATCATCCAAAATCATTTGACGATGTTGGGGGTCGTCTAGATCCCACAGAGATAAGTTCTTGAGCTCATCGTCTTTCTGGTCGAGCCTCCAATTCCCCAAAAATTGGGTTGCCAAAAGTCTAAAATGAAATCTTGCTAGCGAGGCATTACCTGGTGCTGCTGCATCTGCTTGAAGCCGTAATTCTTGAAGCTTTTGTCTGAGTAAGTTGTACCGAGTTGAAAGTGACGATCCTTCCAAAAAGGTAAAGATGTTTTGCGAGTTTTTCCATTTGGTATCTTGCAAGAGCTGCCAGGCCGGAGCTTTTGGCATCATTTCTTTGAACGTGGAATACACTTTTTCGCCCGCTACAGCAAGAATTCGAGAGTATTTTCGCCCGATCTTTTCGAGGTCGGCATCCGGAACAGCGAAATCTTTTTTCATGTTCTCTAGCAAAGCAGAAGCTCTGGTCCCCCCTTTTTTCCAAACAGGAGGTGTGTTCCAAAAGTAACTCAGTTTACAACGAAACCATTCAAGACCAGATAGAGAGCTCTTTGTCTCCACACTTTCTGTGAAAGCAATACGAATTCTGGTAGAAACTTGCTCTGGAGTCAATGGCGAAACGGATGAACTCTGTGCCATAAATACTCACCTTTTGAGAAAACGAACTTCATTTAAAAAAAACACCGTCAATGACTGACGATTTTCGGCCGCCTACCAAGTAGGTACTACAACCGAAATTGCTGGGTTTTGCAGAGATGTAATCCAGCTAGTTTTGCGCCCACAATGACGGACATAGAAGCTCTTCTCGGCACATAAACTGACAGGAGCATTCGTTGCAAAAAAAAACGTTGGATGCAGAGTTTGTCACCCCACCCACATACCATCCAGGAGCTTGATCTAGCTTTATCATAGTTTATGATATTTAACACCCTTATTTTGAAAACTTACCATGACAAAAGGTTCAAAGGCGGACAAAACGAAATGAAGGGACTGACTATTGCTGTCCGATTCACATCACCTGACGTCAAACCTGGGAAGAATTACGCAACTCAGAACGGCCCTCAGAAGAGAGTACGGGTGAGACAGCAGGATCTGATACATAATTCACATCATTCAGATGCCCCGACGAAGGAAGGGCATCTGAACTGTTACAATGCAAGAAGTCTGAGTGAGAACGAATGCGAAACCGGGCCCAAAAAATGTTAAAGTCCGGTGAAAGACAATGGATGTAAAAGCGGGTTCAAAAAAATGCTACCATCCAGTCAGGTAAAAATTGGTGCCGCAGCTAAGGGGTTGGTATAACGAACACGAATTTCTGGATTCAGCTCAAAAAGAGCAGCAAACCGATGATCGATAGGGTTTACGGACTCAAGATAGGGATTGATTTCTGCTAATAGCTGTTCATATTTTTGAACGTCAGGAGACAAAGGCACATGTCTTTCCTGAGCTAATCTATATTCCTGAACTAGAGGTGAATAAAACCCTAGATGCTTCAGGTTTGCAAGTTTACCGACCCCGCCCGTTGAAAAAAATTCCATAAAAGCTTTGAGGTCTTCGCCGTCTGTCATATCAATTTGAAGAGGCGCCTCTGCATACTGTGTAAAAAAAACGGCTGCCTGAGTCGGAGATTGCTTCAATTGAGGAAAGATCTCCTTAGCAAAAAACTCACCATCTTGCCATCTAGGCACAGCGGTGCGCAATGCGCTCGAAGCTGTCAGCGTTATTGACCCCCATTCCTCATTTGACATGCAATCCAAAAGAGATAACCATAATCGAGTTTCCTTATCAAAAATCTCGGATGGAAATTGGCGCCACGGGGATTGTTTTGAGCATTGGGGCTTCTTACTAAGGCTAGAAACAGCGCTAAAAATGCACCAGTCGTTGTAGCGAAGGGTACCTGCTATGGTCAGAATTTTGTCCAAAGACCTTTGGCAGATACATTTCGCATCAGTTGACTTTCCTATGACAAGAGCTTGGAGGTATACCGAAAGAGGAAGAAGGGTGTTACCACCCTCATCACACAAACACTCTTCAGTTGATTGAGAATCTTGAAGTGTTCTTGCTAATGCACGAGCCTTGACTGTATCTTTATACACCTTCGCAATTATTGCCGAATTAGGTAACTCAGGCCGGCTTTCTGAGCAAGATTGAAAAAGTTTTCTCACAACCGGTAGTTCAAAAAACGTTCCAAGCTCGGTGAGTTTGATGCCGGTCAGTGCTTGGCTCGTCAATTTACATGTCTGTCCTAAAGCTGGCCTTTGAGACTCGCCAAGGAACGAGAAAATCGTTTCTATGGGAAGTAATGGAGCGGTGTGAAAAAAAGAAAGTTGGTCTAGGGTAGGTTTTTGGGAACTATTGACTTGATTCGCCATTCATCACCTATTTTTTAAATATAGACGGCCATGACATTTTATCAAAATAAGTAATTTTTACTCGAGTTAATTTATAAAACTGTAAGCGCCACGTGATAATGTCCCTACGAAAACTAAGTTAAAATGTATACCCACTGGACTTTAGCATTTTTTGAGACCGATTTCGCATTCGTTGTCTCTCAGACGATTGCATTTATCATAGATGGCCTGCCCAGGCCGATCTATGATAAATGCAATCGTCTGAGAGACAACCCTCTGCGAACTCGGTGCCCAA
>CAINFV010000167.1 GCA_903848235.1 Chlamydiia bacterium
AGATCAATTCTTCCCTCGCGAAGATGGAAGGGGCCGGAGAACGAAGGGTTTTCAAGAGTCCCGCCGACAGTGGCATCACAGCCAATAATCGCTTCAAAGCCAGCATTGGCTGTCATCCATCCTGCAAGAAGCTGCGAGAGATGGAAGTCTCCTTTTATGGTTCCGGTCAGCGGTGACTGCTGGGGAATGGTGACCCATGGGGACTTGAGAACTCTTTGCATAGGTGTTGATAGAGAGATGATCAAGGGCTCATTGATTCCCATGCCTGCGATGCAGGCTTCTCCTCGAGCAATGTCATTTTCGAGAGATACTGTCCCTCCTATGGCAAGGCCCCCATCAGGACCGCCGATGACACCAAGACGGGAGAGATGGGCTTGAAACTGTGCCGTTCCCATGACGCTGCGCGAGGTAGCTTGATAGTGAAGCTGGCCATCGAACGTGCCAAACGCCTCCATAAGACCGATGGATTGAGCAACATGTTGAAGAGGAACGCGATCAAAAAAGAGATTTCCTGTTCCTTGCAGAACAGAGGCTCTATTCCATTCTCCAACGATTCTTCCCTCAAGACCAATGCCGAGCGTCAGTGAAAGTGAAGAAAGAGAGATGCCTCTATGCTCAATATGCAGAGGTCTTTCAAGGGTAAGATGGTTGCCACCCAACGTTCCTTCAACTCGATCGATGGTGAGGAACCCTTGCCTGCCATTGGTTTGTCCAGCACCACTTGCAAAGAGGTCAAAAGCACATTGGTTAAAACGCCCTATGCCTCGCGCTTCTAACAGACGCAGCGCCTGAGATTGAGTGTCGAGGGATAAGGAGAGAACGCCGCGATTAAGATAACAGGAGCCTTTCTGTAGCCCTCGCAAATCCGTCGTGAAGGAGATTTGTTGTAGTGAAGGGGTAGCCATTGACAGATGGAAGTCAGCGCTCTTGCACTGCGTTGTGTTCAAAAGGAAATCAGTGACATTGCCTGAAAGAGAGAGGGAAGATTTGTTCGGGCTTACTATCAGATGTGATGACAACTCAGCGCTTCCGCCACAAGGAAAGTTGACAAAAGGTCGGAATATTGACAGATCTTGGCAGCGTAGAGTAGTCCACAGAGATTTTTCCCTTTCTAGTACATCATACTTGGCAGAGAGTCGAAATTGTGCCGCCACTAAGTCCAGAGAGCTAGTGAGGGTTTCTGGCCCTATCGTTCCATTGCCTGCAAAATGGAGGGGGATCGTTGCATCGTTGTGAGAGAACACCCCTGTAGCAGTAGACGACGCACGCAGGCAGTTTTCATCTAAAGAGAAATCTATTGTACTCTCGAGGAAACCCTTTATTTCGTTGATTGATATTTGTGGTATGCGAAGAACACAGCGAAGAGACGTGGTGCCGGAAGAGAAAAGCTGTATATCTCCCGCTCCCTTTATGACAAGTGTTCGTATGGGTTCGAATTGGAGGTTTTGCAGCTCTGGCGCTCCATCGAGGTCTGGAGGGGTTTGGATCGTGCGCCCTACGGTCACGTTGGTTTCAAATTCGTCGCAGGTCGCAGAGAGTGTCTTCCCAGGAACGAAGTGAAGTTCTCCTCGTGCCGACCCTGAGCGGCGAAGAATGTAATCTTCAAAGTCAATTTGCGATCCGTTTTTGAGAGCATCGTGCTTGATGAGGTTGGCGGCCTGGGGAGGCAGGGTTATCGCTCTCTTGGTGTCAAGAAGAGGTGTAGAAAACGTTGGGCAGGAGAGATGCCATGACCCTGAAATCTGATCAACGGACTGGAGAGAAAAATCGGGGGCAGTTTTGCCGAACGATGCATTGATTTTCAGATCGAGATAGTCGTCAGACCCAAACAGAGAGTTCTTTGGATGGTCTAGCTCCGCTGTAGAGAGGAAGATGCGCGTGTTCAGTGCGTAGTCGCATTGTTTCTTCGAGCAGCAGAGGTCAATTCTCTTCGGCCAGGAACAGGGAGTACTTCTCGAGATCGATAAAGATGTTTTTCCTCGCATCTGATCAGAGGAGAGAAAGAAACTTCCTTTGAGTGAGCAGTCACACGCCCCTTCACCATTTGGAAGATGCGTGCTCTTGATATGGACAGATCGAAGACGAAGATAGGGAAAAGCGAGAGAAAAATGAAATGAGGTCCCGTTCGTAGTTGAAGCCGACTTCTGGCAATGGTGTTCGATCGCATCGGCATCAATGAAAATCCCCTGGCCGCGTACCTGGCAGAAGGTAAGGGCGTGGAAGGGGATGTCGACGAAGAGAGGGGAGAAGACGAGCGACTGGCAGGTGATCAGTGGACAGTCACTCTGTGCCGGATCTGTGATTGTGAGGCCTTCGACTTTGATGTAAAATGGAAGGGCAATATCGACATGTTCGATCCGAGCATCGACTCCTGTGCCGCACAGGGCGCGTTCGATAACTATTTTTATAAGGCGTTGCCCCCAGGGGGTTTCGATAAAGAGCCAAAGCCCCGCCATGGCTATGACGAAGACGAAAAGTATCTTCTTCAACCATGAAATAATCATCAGAACGCTTGCCCTATGCTAAAGTACAATTGAAAGAATGGGTCGATATGCCGTCGGCGATTCAATGGGAAGGCAATATCAAGTCGCAGAGGGCCAATAGGAGTGCCATATCGCATCCCTAGGCCTACAGAGTGCAAGAAGGGGTGGAGATCGACGTCTGGCACTACATGTCGATAGACATTGCCGATGTCATAGAAGGCAACCCACCCAAGGCCTTTTTGTGTTCGTGTCCTAATCTCAAAGGATCCAGTGAGCATCGATAGCCCTCCGGTCGGCTCTCTGTGTTTATTCAACGGGCTTACACTTCCCGTTTTGTATCCGCGCAGGGAATTTTGAGAACCTCCAAAAAACCGATCAGGGAGAGGAATGTCATGGTTTGCAGCCCCGACGATATTTCCGATTCCTGCACGTGCAGCGAAGGTCACTGCATCGTCGAAGGCTGAACGATAAGCCGCTACGGATGTTGTTTGGATTAGATAGGTGAAGTTTGGTGCGTTGAATTGATAGGTGGGGGTCAGCCGTACATAGAAAGCAAATCCCTTCGTGGGGTCGAGAGGAGCGTTGGCATTACTCCATTTGAGTTGAAGAGGTGCTTTGGCCAGATGCCAGAGCTTGTGGCCGATGATGCCTGTTGACTCAAGGCGTTCTAAGCATAGGCCATAGACACCGTTTACCCGTTGCGTCAGCTGGCGATTGATGAGAGAAGAGCCTTTGACGGCCGAACTTGTAAAAGGAAGGTAGTTTTGATGGTCATACTCTATGATCCATGTCAAGCTCTGATCATCGCGCTGAAAGTGCGGCAGGGTATACGAAGTAGATACTGTTCGCATCTTCTGCCATAGCTCGAGGTCAAACGAGAGCTTTCTGCCTATGCCCTGCATATTGCGGTGCTCCCATTCGGCAGAAACCCCTCCACCGTAGGTTGTCGTATAGCTAATCCCTGCGCCAACTGTCCTTGGTTTGCTTTCTGTGACGTTGATGGTCGTAGGCAGTGTCCAATCGCACCCAAGTTCATTGGTCTCTTCGATTTGAACAGATTGGAAAAGTCCGCTTCTTTGAAGGGAGTTTTCGGTTTTTTCCAATAATTTTGGAGAGTAGAGTTCGCCCTGTTTCCACTCTTGATTGATAGCAAAGAACTCCGGCTGTACCTTTTTTGCACCGATAATATTTGTAGTTCCAAATCTGACTATGGGCCCTGTTTGCACAACGATTGTCACGTCAACAGTGCCTTGCGTCCTGTCGGCGACCACTTCCTTTGAGATGATGCGTGCAAAGGCAAATGCTCTTGATCGAAGAGCTCTTATCAGTTCGGAATCAATCGCGACAATTGCTTTCCCAGTTGCTGGCAGTCCTGTTCGGAAAGACGGCGTGTCCTTGAGCGTTGGCTCTTTTGCAAGCACCGATGTGTCTTCGTTACGATGTGTAAGGTCATCGATCACCATGTCTTTGTCATTCCAGACGAGGGTGAGTTGGTCGAAGGTATACACGGGGCCTAGGGTAATGTCGAACTCGACAACGGGAGCTGTTGCTTCCCCGGTTATAGAGGGTTCGATGTGGCAGTCGAAATATCCATAGTAGATGGCAGCAGTATTGAGGCGTTCGACGTCGCTATTGGCTCGGAGCCGTAGG
>CAINFV010000168.1 GCA_903848235.1 Chlamydiia bacterium
ATCCTTTTCGTGGTAGGCCGTCCTCTTTCCACCCCATGACGACAGTGGCAAACGATGCATGAGGGACTGCTTGCTCATTGCCGAAGAATGATGGGAGCAACTGTCTGATGGCAGGCTCTGGGAGCGCAAGGATGACCTTATTGGCTCGCACTGTTCCCTGGGAAAAATGCAATTCAATGGATGAAGAGGTGAGGTCAATAGTTTGTACTGTTGTGTCAGTGAGAATTGGCATGCGAAGCTGTGCAGACATAGCTTTGGCCAGTTGCTCTATCCCTTTCGAAAAAGAGCACATACCACGAATTTTGGGACGTTCTTTTTTCTGGAAGAGCGAGGCAATGCCTCCGATAAGACACGAGCCATAACGGACGTCAGCTTCCTTCAGGTCTGGGAAGGTATTGTAGATTGATAGGCGAGATGCTTCGCCTCCCCAGATGCCACTGACAAGGGCATTGGCTAGCTTATTGACGATGGGAGAAGGAGCCCGCCTTGAAAAGAAAGAGGCGACACTTTCGTCATCAACCGTTCCCCGTTTTTGAAAAGGCTCTAGAAACATCTTCTTTGCCAGTTCGCGGCCAACAGGAGTGCGGATAAGGTCGAGAAATCCTTCAGGAAGAGCGACAGGTCTGCCGTTAAGAATAACATATCGCGAAGAGGCCGCAGGGGAGGCCTTGAGGACATCTTGTTCTAGGCCTAAAGAGGTGATGAGATCAACGGTTGCCAGGGCATATTCCCCACGAAGACGAAGGCTCCTCGGGCCGGCTTCATACTGCTGCCCTGAAGGAAGGGTGATGGTTTGAACCCAGCCGCCGAGGCGTGGGGAAGCTTCAATCAGCAGTGCTGAGAGATTCGGATGATGGCGTTCGAGAAAATAGGCTGCAGAGAGGCCGGAGACCCCGCCCCCAATAATCACAACATCATACTGATCTGTCATATGGCCCTCGAGCTAAAAGTGGATTTTTCAAGATAGGCGTCAAAACACGATGCGATACTACGGAGGAACAGCTGCCCCCGTGGCGTGGCTTCTAGGCAAGTAGAGGTTGCTGTTACAAGGCCGTCGGCAATGAGCGGCTGCAGTCGGTGAAGGTTGAGGTGAAAGTACGCATCAAAAGACTCTCCAGAGAGTTTTTCGAAGTCGTTTTTTTGAATTTTTCCTAAGCACATGAGCTGCTCGATCACGAAACGTCGCCACAGGTCATCGGGCGTGAGGAGTATCCCCCGTGCTGTGGGGAATGCCCCCCGATCGATGGCGTCGAGATATTCGGGCAGGGTTTTTGCATGCTGGAAGAAGGCCGTGCCAAGATCACTGATTCCTGTCATCCCAAGGCCGATCACCTCATGACCCTCTAAGACAGTGTACCCCTGAAAGGTGCGGTGAAGAGAGCCAGTGGCAACGCTTTGGCAAAGAGTGTCAGCGGGCACTGCAAAGTGGTCTAATCCAATCGCCATATAGCCTCCCTTCACAAGTATCTCCCTGGCAGTACAGTACATCTGAAACTTTTCGTCAGGAGAGGGGAGAAGAGCCTTGGAGAGTGCTTTTTGATTAGCTTTTAGCTCAGGAAGATAGGCGAAGGAAAACATTGCGATACGCGTCGGGTGGAGATCGATAACTCTGTTTATCGTTTCACTGAACGAGGATACGGTTTGGCAAGGAAGGCCGTATATGAGGTCGAAGTTTATGCTCTCAAATCCAAGCTGCTGGCAGTGGCGATAGACCGAGGTACTTACCTCTGCACTTTGCCCACGGCCGATAGCCTGTTGGACTGTTGGATTTAGATCCTGGATGCCAAGGCTGATGCGGTTGAACCCGAGAGTTTTGAGTGTTTGAAGTGTGGCAGCTCGAGATCCATAAACAGTTCTAGGGTCTATTTCGATGGCGATCTCTGCTTTTGCTTCTATGGAAAATGCGCTTCTGAGAGCAGACATCAAGCGTGACAATTGCGAAGCAGAGAGTTTGGTGGGACTTCCTCCTCCCAAATGGATCTGGTTGACATGTGCAGGACCTATGACGGAGCGCAGAAGAGCGATTTCAGCGCAAAGAGCGTCGACGTACTGTTCTTCGAGGGCAGCGTTGTTGTTGGCAATGGTAGAGCATCCGCAGTAGTGGCAGATGGCAGAGCAAAAGGGGATGTGGAGGTATAAAGAGAGAGGAGCGCTGTGATCTCGCGCGGCGAGCGCCTTCCGAAAGCCTTCCTCGCCCATAGGCCCCCATGCAGGAGCTGGAGGATAGCTGGTGTACCGAGGAACGGGTACATTATATCGATCTATTATACACACGTTTTTTCCCGAACAGTCTCTACAAGGAGGTGGATGGTCTCTTCTTCCGTCTGAGGAGGAACTCCTCCAGAGAGGTTGAAGATAAATCCTCGGTCATTCCTCATGCAACTACAAATTTGACGAATCTTATCAACCAACTGTTCTTTGTCGCCAAGCAGAAGGATTGGATTGAGGTTTCCTTGGAGGGCAATAGAACTGGGGACGAGGGAACGTATAAAGGTAAGATCAACCGTTTCATCGCAAGAGAGTGCGGCAGTCGATGGCAGATACAGAGGTGCGGTTTCTGTGTTAGCCCTGTAGATGATAGCAGGGCATGGAGGCAATCGCCGGATGATACGGAGGAGTGGTTGAACAGAGAGTCTGTCGAAGAGGGAATGGGGGAGCAGTGAAGAATGGGAGTCAAAAAGCTGGACTGCCTGAACGCCAGCCTGAATTTGGAGTGTCAGATGGGAGACTACAAGGTCCTCTAATGAACAAACGAGGTTGTGAACCATCGCTGGCTGGTTTTTAAGAGCCGCTTGCGTTTTAGGCCACGTTTTCGAAGCTTCACCTTCGATAAGATAGGCTGCAAGGGTCCATGGAGCTCCAGAGAATCCTATGAGAGGGCGGTCGAGAGATGAGGAGAGGAGAGCCGCTGCTTGGTAGACACCTGGAATTGTCTCTTGAAGGGCCGATGTTATGTCGAAGGGGTGGGCAAGAGCGTCTATCCCAGGGCCGATGAGAAGGGGGCCGCCAGAGTCGCGGAAGACAGTCTGAACTCCAAGAGTGATGAGAGGAAAAAGAATATCAGAGAAGAGAATAGCGGCATCAACGTCAAAGGCTTCTACAGGTTGGAGGGTGACTTGTACGGCAAGCTCGGGAATTAGACATAGATCATGAAAGGAGAACCGCTTTCTGAGTGCTCGATATGATGACATATACCGACCTGCCTGGCGCATAAGCCAAACAGGGATCGATCGGGAGTCATTCGTGCATGACAGAGCGTCGAGAAACAGCTTTTTTGTGATTGAGAAGCCCTCCGCCCTTTAGGAACTGTAAAAGAATAATATGCACAAGTTGGCTGGCTGTGGCCATCGATCTGCCGATGGATCGTTCCTCGCCCATAGCACGCTATGGGGCACGTTACGATCCTCGACATCTCGACGACCTCGCTCACCCAACGTGCACATGTTATTCTTTTACAGTCCCTTACGATGACAAAATTCGATCAAGAATAATCTCTACGGTAAATCCAAATTCTTTGGCAACAGCACTTGGAGGTGCTGATATGCCAAAGTCCTCAACAGCCACAGCAATACCGTCAGAACCAATGTATTTATGCCAGCCAAATTCTGAGGCAGCCTCTATAGATATCTTCCGGCCAGCGTCAGGCCCTAGAAGATTTTTCTTATAGGTGTCTGGCTGTTCGTCAAAGAGCGACCATGAGGGCATTGATACTACTCGTACGGATTTTCCGATTTGCTCTAAGGCATCGGCAACATCCATTGCCAACGGCAACTCAGACCCCGTGCCGATGAGTGTATAGTCTGCAGGGCGTTTCTCAGAGCGAATGCAGTAGGCGCCTCTGCCAAGACCCTCTGAGAATGGGACCATGGTCTGCGGCAGATCTCGAATGTTCTGGCGCGAGAGGATGAGAGCTGTAGGGCCAGTGTGCTTTAATGCTGCGAGCCATGCCATCTTTGTTTCGTGAGTTCCTGACGGACGGAGTACTAGCAGGTGAGGGATAGCACGTAGGGAGGCAAGCTGTTCTACTGGCTGGTGTGTGGGGCCATCTTCACCGACGAAAATGGAGTCATGGGTGAATTGATAGATGACCTTGGCACGCATCAGGGCTGCCACGCGAATGGCATTTCGCATGTAATCAGAAAAGGTTAAAAAGGTGCCTATGACGGGGAGAAACATTTTTGTTTGCGACATACCTGTGGCGGCAGTTGCCATGGCAAACTCACGGTCTCCGAACTTAATGTTTCTGCCTCCCATATGATCTTTTGAGATGATGGGAAATTTCCTGAGGATGGTCATATCAGAGGTCGACAGATCGGCCGATCCGGTGATGAGGTTAGGGCAGAAGGTGCTCAACGCGTTCATCACTTCGGATGAAGCCTTGCGCCCAGAGATAGGAGCTTGAATGGGCAGCTTTGTAAGTAAGACTTCAAGATCTTCAGGAAGTCCGAGGGTGAGCATGAGGTCATATTCCTTCCGTTTTTCAGGGAAGCTGCGAGACCAGTTTTCAAACTGCTTTAACCATTCGTTTTCAAGATGACTGTTGTCGGCGAGTTTTTCTTGGAAGAATGAGAGGACGCTTTGTGGAACGTAAAACGCTTCATCGGGAACGCCAAGCTGCTCTTTGGCACGACGTATCTCCTCTTCTCCTAAGGGGGAGCCATGCACCATGTAGGAGCCTTCCTTGGTAGGCGCTCCTTTGCCGATCACTGTTTTCATAATAATGAGAACAGGTTTTTTTTGATGGTGAAGAGCTTGGCGTACGGACTTATCGAGCTGGTCAATGTCATGGCCGTTGACTTCAAACACTTCCCAGTTATAGGCCCGAAACCGCATTTTGGTATCTTCAGAATTTGTATCCGCAATTGGGCCATCGAGAGACACATCGTTGGAATCAAAGAACACAACGAGATTGTCAAGGCCAAGATGACCTGCGAGAGAAGCAGCTTCTGCTGACACCCCCTCCATCAAACATCCATCACCTGCGAGGACATACACCTTAGACGAAAAAAGATGGAATTCATCGGTATTAAATTTTTTGGCTAGCATCTTCAGCGCAAGTGCCATGCCGACACCGTTGCCAAACCCCTGGCCTAAGGGCCCTGTGGTAGTTTCAACGCCTGGCGTCACCAACGATTCTGGATGCCCTGGAGTTTTTGAACCCAGCTGCCGAAAGTTTTTGATGTCTTCGAGTGTCAGATCAAATCCTGAAAGATAGAGGCAAGAGTAGAGCCACATAGAGCCGTGGCCTGCAGAAAGAATCACACGATCCCGATTCATCCACGAAGGGTTGCGAGGGTTATGCCTGAGGAGGTGTCCATACAAATAGGCGCCAAGCTCTGCGCATCCAAGAGGGAGCCCTGGATGGCCAGAATTCGCCTTTTGGACACCATCCATAGCAAGAACGCGGATGGTGGTTGCAATCTTAGCAAGCTGCTGCTTGAGAGCTGCGTCTAAAGGGGAGGGAATTGTGCTTTCTATGGACATATGTTCTCTTAAAAGAAATTTTTCTAGAGGCTGCTGCTGGAACCGATATGTACGAATTGTATCTCTGGCGAAGAAAGTTGGACAAGGATAAAGAAGTGAAGAAAATGAATTATTGGAATGAGGCACCCTGATGGGATGTATATGTCGTTCGGTCTTAGAGCCTTTTGACTTTTCCGTCGATACCATCTCGCATCTGCAACTTCCTCAAGCAGTCTCTTTGGTTGTAAAAGGCGTTCATATATGCCATTTTTTAGGGCGTGCTGTATCGCGCCTAGAGCTGAGGCAACATCATCCTGGCCTTTACCTGACAGGGGTGCTCACAAATGCGCAACTTGGCGATACGACGTTTGTCAAAGTGGCAGCACAGATCGTCCGTGTTGCACAAGTCCTCTTCTCGGTAGTAGAAGAGGGGGGGAGGTTGGTGCATAGCTGCAATCGGCTATTGGAGTCCTGTTCTCTTCCCACATGGATTTCTATCCCCTATATGGGAAATCGTCTTGCAAGCAAGGAATGGGATCTTCAAGAAGGACGTGCGCCTTCTGTCCTGTTTCTTCCATGGCCGCTGGCTGTTATCGCCTCCCGTATCATGCTCATTGTCATGAGAATTGCTGCAGTAGCATCCCACATATGGCAGCTCAGCCTGTTTCTTTTTGAGCTCAATGATGCTGTCTTGATAAATCCTTATACGCAATCAGAGGTGATCGATGACCTTTTTCTTAACCTTCAGGACATCTCGGATCAGTTTATCAGCAAAGAGAGGCGTCTGTCGCAAGCAGTTGCAGAGCATCGTCAATGGATTGATGAACTGATGAAGCTAGCGCGTGTGGATTGGTCGGCAGAAAAACTCGTTTCAATCCTCAATGGCTTTGCAGAGAAGGTCGAGGGTATCGCGAATGCGTGTGCTGCTCCTGTGCAATCCCTAGGGCTCATAGCAAAAGGGGCTTCTGCCGTCGCTTCTGCACTGACGACCGGCTATTCATCAAAACCGACCTCTGTACAACATGGGTCATCTGAACATGCGGAGTATAACTCATGAAACTTATTCTTCTTCGACATGCCTTGCAGGAATCCTCTAGCATGCACATGCAGGGATCGCCAGGTCTTTCTCTTAAGGGAAAAAAACAGCAGCAAAGTACGAACCAGTATCTTCTGGAAAATGGTGTTCGTTTAGGATGTATCTACTGCTCGCCAGTGCGACGCGCTGTAGAGACAGCACAGATGGTGGGAGAGTGTTTTTCGTGTCCCGTCGTCACTGAAGAGGCTTTAGGAGAGGGCTTTCGCGAGGAGCGACTGGTGGATATTGTTCTAGATTCTCCCCACGATGCGATCTGCTTTATTGGGCATGCGCCGACGTTGCCAAGCTTTGCCCAGATGCTAGTTGGGGACAAAGAGATTCCAGACATTGGCAGATCGTCAGCGCTGATTCTTGAAGTTGACAAGAGCGACGGTAAGCTTGAGTGTCTGCCTCTTCAATATATCACTCCTGACGGTGTTGCGCAGGAATTTCAATGAAGACTTGCGATGTACGCCAGATGCGCCAGTCAGATCTTTGGATGGTCTTCATCTGCGCGATCTAGTTTTTTCTCCCATGGCGCCGGTAGTGGATAGTATTCGTTAAAAAAGGAAGAAAGAAGCGAGAGTGAAAGCGGATTTTCGTCGTCCGCACCGTCCTGTATACAAAAAAACCGAGGGCGATCGAGGAGGAGTTTTTTGAACATTTTTATGTCATGAGAGGGGTCTGCGCCGAAGCTCAGGGTCGTCCTCTGATCAGAAATCAGTTCTCCATGCCCTGTATAGAGGGCGGCATATGGGATCAGCCCATTGGTGATGGTATAGTCATGAAGAGATCGGAACCGATGGGAGGAGACCGCGGCAAAGATTGTCGAAAACTGTTTTTCTAAAGAAGCGACGAAGGATTTGAGAGTAGGATACGGGGTATGTGCATGCATATACCGAGACGCCGGCTCATAGGTCGCGTCAAGAAGGGTTCCTGTATTTTTCGAAGCTGCAAAAAACCCCTCTTCTCCTGGCACCGGATCTCCAGTTGGGATCCTTCTCTTTGACAGGAAGATCTTCATCTTGTCCTCAGGAGTGAAATAATCTTGAGGTGTGGTAGGGGCTCCTAAGAACACATCATCATTAAAATACAGGTAGTGTTCCTGAAGATTGGGGATGTTGTGGAGATGGCACTCGATGGCCATGGAATTGAAGGTCGGCAGATCATTTGGATTGGTAAAGATATCTTGATGATCAACGATGGAGATCATGGACGTTTCTTTGAGCCAGGTCGGCCGTTGCCCGAAGGTGACGATATAAATGTGGTTGACCCAAGGGGCAAATTGGTAGATAGAACGCAGTGAATACCGTAATTCATCATGATCTTTAAACCGGCGCTTAGCGACCGCCCTAGCAGTGACTTCCCCAGGCGCTTTCTGTGAGTATTTTTCCAACAGCGCTTGCCATTGAGGATCAGAGCCATCTACCCACGTATAGACGACATCAATCAAGTCGGTTCCGAACAGAGAACAAGATACGATGATGAAGATGAGAAGTGAGGTAAGAAATGAGATGGAGGGTTTTCTCATGCGAATCTCTCGTTAAGGGCAGCTTGTACAGGCGCCAAGGTTAGGGGACGGGAAAGAAATAACACAAACGATTCAGCAGAGCTTAAGATCAACTGGTCTGTTGATGATCGCCTCCTCGTCCATAGTACACTATAAGGCTCGTCACGATCGTCAACATCCCAAACGTCTCTCCTCACTCGAATCGTTCGCCTTATTTCTTTCCAGTCCCTTAGTGCACGTGTTTGCGATATGCTTTAAGACGCTCGACTTTTTGCAAGGCTTTGATAATGAGAACGCCTAAACGAATATGGTCCGGCATAAAGTTTGTAAAAACTGCTTCGCTGCTGTCTTTTGTTTTTGCTCCTCGAGGTGTCAGAGGAAGATCTGAGATGAGCAATAGTGCTCCAAGAGGCAGGCGATGGCTATAGCTTGCTGTAAAGAGTGTGGCGCATTCCATCTCAACGACTTGCGGTCGAGTTGTTTGCAGGCGAGTTCGAAAATCGCTGTTGAACTCCCAGAATCTCTTATTGGTGGTGTGTGTGATACCTATATGATGGACTTTTTTTTCTTGTTCGAGAATCGCAGAAACTACTTTTTGTACGGAAAAGTTGGCGAGAGCTGGTACTTCGGGGGGGAAGTAGAAGTCCGAAGTGCCGTCTCCTCTGATGCTTGCAACAGGGACAAAGTACTCTCCGACACGATACTCTTCGCGAAGCCCTCCGCACATTCCAAGGAGGAGAGTGGCGTAAATTGGGAGGAAAGAACAGAGATCGACGACTAATGCTGCGGCAGGGGATCCAATTTTGAAATCCAGCATGGAAATCCCAAGTTCCTTAGAATGAGCGACCTTAAACATTGCTCCTTCATAGGAAGTGGTGTTATAGGTAGCTGCAAACTGGTCAACATATCGTGGAAAGTTGGTTAGGATAAGATAGGGCTGGAATTCTCCGACGGGAGAACCAGAATATCTCTCCAGAGTGTCTTTGGCTACCTGCTTTTGGTGCTCAAGCTCTTCAGGAGGAATTTCGTCCGAAAATTCTTGCATAGTCACTGATCTCTCTTCATGAAGGAACTATCAATTTTTGTTAGCCCGAGTGTACACGTTTAGGTACGCGCGCTACAAGAACATCGTTGGGAATATAGCCCTCGTCAAAAGTAATAACGTAGTGAGGATTAATCTCTTTCACCTTGTCGATGATCTGTTGCTTGGATATTCCGTCAAACCACCATGTATTGCAGCATCGCATATCATCAATAAGAATTGTATGGGTCTTTATGGGGTGTTTTTTTATCTGATCTAACTCGTCGAGAATAGGGGTATTCTTTGCTCCTGGAATCTTCTCTCCTCCGGAGTAGTGGGCGTCGAGCCAGAAAGTGATAGGTTTGTGGATATTTTTTATAAGGGCATAGAGCTTTGTTTCTGAATTGCCTTTGACTATCTTGACCCGTGGTTGTCTGGCGAACCTCTTTTGAGCCTTGGCGTAGAAAAACGGCGACAATTCCATTGAATAGATAGTCGAAAAGTTCGCCTCTAGAGCCATCTGAATGCCATCTCCGTTATACGTTCCAGTTTCTACAAAGACAGGATTTGGGTACTTTGCAAATACCGCAGAAGTGGTCGTACCAGAACAGAAAAGTGGGAAAAGGAGGGAAAAAAGAGCGGAAACAACAAATTTTTTCACAATTTTTGCTCCTTAAAATAACGACGATTTAACTTTTTAAAACAGCCAGTACATGCTCGCAGTGAGGTCTTCCGCAGGTGCATCCTATTGGGTCGCCTAAAAAAACTCTATATTCTTCTTGGGTGTCGAGCTTATTCGTGACTTTGTAGAGCTTATCTTGGATAGGTTCTACAATCCATTCCGAAAATTCTAGGTCTTTTTCTTCGACAGCTTCTGTCTCTTCCTCTGCCAAAATATCTGGGGTATTTGTTTCCTGTGTCAGGATGGCTTCTCGGAGAATCCTATTGATCTGGCAATACATACAATGGCAACCAGGTTCTCCCTCCGGCATCGCCATGATATCCTCGCGAGGGATGATATTCAGCAGCATCTTTACTTTTTTGACCATGTCAGGAGGAAGTTGCGGAAGATTGGCGTTATTTGGATCGTGTTCAAGGGCTTTACCAAGAGAACTTAAGGCATTCGCTCCAAGCTTTGACAACATGTTG
The DNA here is from genome assembly GCA_903848235.1 of Chlamydiia bacterium. Lineage (GTDB taxonomy): Bacteria > Chlamydiota > Chlamydiia > Chlamydiales > FEN-1388 > CAINFV01. Next base: position 10,219 of record CAINFV010000168.1, read on the forward strand.
ACCAGTTCTTTAAAACCCGACCTCATGCCTTCCATCAGCTGGCCAATGTCATCTTTCTGATGGTTTGCTGTCTCTATAGATTCGGCATGGTAGGCAAAAATCTGGTCAATGGTCTCTTTAGGAAGATGGGGGATTGAACAGGCCGTTCCGTCCTTCAAGGTGACAATGAGCAAGTCTTCTGCTACGCGGAGTGAAACGACGTATTCCCATCGGGTTGAGATAAAGGGAGGAATAGAGAAGATCTTCGTTGAAATTTTCATGAAGTTGACCTTTTATCGCGTCTTCATCAGTACGGTATCTTTCAGGTGAGCCAATTGTCAATCCCTCTATCGTCCTTTTTGCAAAAGTGTCGATAGTCTTTTGACTTTTTTACACTGCCTCTGCGATAGAGGTGGATAAGCGACGTACGTGTGACATTGATGAGGAGTGACAATAGATATGGCAAAGCGACAAAAAGAGAGAGAAAAGATCTTTGTTCTTGATACGAATGTTCTGTTGCATGATCCAGAGGCGCTTTACAAGTTTTCTCGACATCAGATTATCATTCCCGTAACTGTGTTAGAGGAGATTGATAGCTTCAAACGAAGTCCTGGAGAGCTTGGGAAAAACGCACGGACGGTGATTCGTCACTTGATCGAGGCGAAGGCAACAGGGGGAGGGAATCTTAGCACAGGAGTGATGCTCTCTTCAGAATCTTTATTGAGGATCTCCACAGAGATAAAAAAAGACGCAATAGGATTGCTCGATGTATCGCTCAATGATAACAAGATACTTCTTACTGCGCTTCATTTTGTCGATGAAGGGTATCGTGTTGTGTTTGTCTCGAAGGATTTTGCGCTTCGGCTAAAAGCGGAGGCCATTGGCCTTGAGTCCGAAGATTATGAGAGCCTTAAGGCTTCGTATGAAAATTTGACGCGCGGCTGTCGATCAATTTTTGTTGAAAAGCCTTCCATCGATACGTTCTTTAAAGAAGGGAGGCTGAGCATCGCAGATGCTGTTGTGCAGCCGAACGAGTATGTTTTGTTAACAGACGGGCAGCAGACATCTGTCATGGCTCGTTTTGACCATCATAGTGGTCTATTTGTAAAGCTGTCTCAAGTTCCCTCTATGTGGGGAATAAAGCCGAGGAATGTCGAGCAAAAGTGTGCTGCTGACGCGCTGCTCCGTGATGATGTGAAATTAGTAACTCTTCTGGGGCCTGCAGGAACAGGGAAGACGCTCATGGCCCTTGCTGCTGGGATGAGGAAGGTGTTTGACGAGGGGGTCTATAGAAAGATTCTGATCTCTCGCCCCATTGTTCCTCTCGGACGCGATATTGGATATCTGCCAGGAACAAAGGAAGAGAAGCTTTCGAATTGGATGCAGCCAATCTTTGACAACCTTGAGCTGTTGTGTGCCTCGAAGGGAGATGAGACGACTGATACTATGACATGGGTCATTGAAAATAAGAAAATCGAAATGGAGGCGGTGACCTATATTCGTGGCAGGTCTCTTCCTAAGATGTTCTTCATCATCGATGAGGCGCAGAACCTGACGCCGCATGAAGTAAAGACGATTATCTCAAGAGCTGGCGAGGGGACAAAGGTGGTGCTGGCAGGGGATCCAACGCAGATTGACAATCCCTACCTAGACAAAGACTCAAATGGCCTGACGTATGTCTTTGCAAAGTTTGCAGAGCAGCGGATTGCAGCCTCAGTCTTTCTAGAAAAAACAGAGCGGTCAGAGCTTGCTGCTTTAGCAGCTGAGCTTCTGTAGGGACAGTGTAAAAAAACATTGGACAACTACGCTGGCAGCGAATATCCATCGATTGCTTGAGCCGGCGGCTGTTGAGATGGTTGCCACTGCCCTGAAACCAGGGTTTGAAACTTGAGCCACCATGCCTACGAATGAATGGAGAGGCGTAAAGTTCCACAATCAACAATTATCTCTTTCGAGGTGACTGCAATAACGTTGATGCTCGTGAATACTATGCAAAAAGACTCGAAAATTCTTCTGTCTGGAGGGGTTTTTGACAAAAATTCTCTCATCTTGTGCGCGTTTTATCTGTGCTTTGCAGCCTTGATTCCTGTGAATATTCCATGATAATTTCCTTCTAAATAGCTGTTGATATTCGCTTCGAGACGATCCTTGGGTCGTCTTGGAATATGCCGGAAAGCCTACAAAACGTACGCAACATGAGTTATCAGTGGTTTTTTTTTCTTCATTCTGGCATTGTTAATGAAAATGGTATTGAGAAATTCTAACATTTTTTCAGTGGTTTGATGATTGCTGAGGGCGTCATTTTTTAAAGGAGAATCAAAGTGGCTAGCAACAAAAAATTGTACGTAGGGAACTTATCCCACGATTTAGATAACAATGAGTTGAAAACTATATTTCAACCATATGGGGAAGTAGTATCTGCCCAAGTTATTATGGATAGGGATACAGGTCGCTCCAAGGGTTTCGGCTTCGTGGAGATGGGTAATGTAGAGCAAGCTCAAGCAGCTATCGATGCTTTGAATGGCACTGAAGCAGCTGGTCGCTCTATTACTGTTAACGAAGCTCGTCCCCAAGCAGATCGCGGTGATCGCGGCGGGCGCAGTTTCGGTGGTGGTGGCGGCGGAAGACGCTTCTAGTCTTCAACGGTTTCCAGAAAAATTGCTCCTTTAGAATACTGTAAGGAGCAATTTTTCCTTTCACTTCTCATTTTCGTGCCCTAATCTGTACGAATTTGATTCATTGTGTTGTACCTTGCAGGAAAGGCAGAATCTTAGGATTCTGCCTTTTCTGTTCCAAACCACTTTTTCAACTTGTTTGAGCATATATCGCTTCCAATTGAAAGTTGGAGTTTTTTGCCGCGTTAAAGCCTCGATCTTTGAGCCATCAAAAAAACATTCAATAGTACACTATGGGGTGTTTTTTGATGGTCAAATCTCAAGCCTTTTCCGCCATTCGGGTGTCAGCTTAGGTCTGGATTTTGTCAGGTATCACCTTTTTACCATCAGCGTCTCCACCTACACTAATGGTAGCAAGGTCATATTCACTTTTTTCACTTTTAACCACATTTGTACAGCCAGGTCCGGACAGTGAACTACGGCCGCCGGAGACAGGTGTTATGTCTATCTGTGTGCCGATTCTTTCCTTCAACGCAGATACATGCGAGATGATTCCGATCAGCTTGCCGTCCTGCTGAAGAGTGGACAATGTTTCCAGAGCGCTTTCCAGAGCTTCTTCATCCAAGGTGCCGAAACCTTCATCGAGAAACAAGGAATCCACCCTGACTTTCCGACTGGCCATTTTCGATAGTCCCAGTGCCAGCGTTAGGCTGACGATAAAGCTTTCACCACCAGACAGGTTCTTGGTCGATCGGATCTCACCGGCCTGATAATTATCAACGACATTTAGCTCCAGTGGCTGTTGTTTATCGCGGATCAACAGATAGCGGTCAGTCATTTTTTCCAGCTGCCGGTTAGCATGGGAAACCATTAATTCAAAGGTCAGTCCTTGCGCAAAGTTACGGTACTTTTTACCGTCAGCTGAACCTATAAAGCTATGCAGCTTCTCCCATCGATGATACTCTATTTTCTGGGCCTCGATAGCGGACTGCTTCCCCTTGAGCCGCTTCTTGGCTTCCATATTCTCATTTAGCTTATGCTTGAGACTGGCAATGGCATCCCGTAATTGTTTCAGGAATTCTTCATATTCTTTAACCTGTGGCTTCAGCTCCTCAAGCGTTTTGTCGGTGAGCTTTTTGGCGTTTTCAGTATCTAAACGTATCTCCCGATCATTCCGTTTAGCTCCGAGCTCAGTCCCCGCTTTATCCAGCTCCTTTGCCCGGGAAGATAAAGAATCCATTTCTTCATTGGGTAGTTTGGCCTTGAGGAACAATCTTTCATCCGCAAAGCCTGCCAGTGTCAGTCCTTCTGAGAAGTGTGTTTCTGCTTCTTTCAGTTCAGGCGCTCTCTGGTTAATGCGACTATTCATGGATTCAATATGGGCTTTCGCCGTTGTCAGTTTCTGCTGAAGTTCGGTCTTCCGGTTTCTGGTTTCTTTTTCTGCTTTTTCGGCATCCGCGATGAGGTTATTCAGAAGGCTTTCTTCTTTGTCTGGCTTTTTGTCGCCATACGATTTCTTCCGCTCTTCTGCTACGTCGGCTAGCTGTTTTTTCAGCTGTTCCAGATTTTCTTGTTTTTCAGTCAGAGCCTTGACCTGTGTTTCAATCACGGCATCAAGACTCTTCACTTCGCTGTCGAAGGAGGCAGTCTGTTTTTCGATTTCGGTCTTTCTCTTGACATGATCCTGCCATGCATTAAGCCTTGATTTGAGAGACTCGAGAAGTGATGAGACCGCTGATTCCGGTATTTCTGTGATGCCAAGTGGCTGGAGTTTTTCTGAAACTGCCAGTTTGAGTGTATCAAAGCCAGTCCGAAGGTTCTTTAGGATATCCTTCAATTCAGCGAGTGTCTTTTCAGCGTTCTTCTTGTCATTGGCGGCATTAGTTTCCAGTTTCTCGCTGTTATTTAGATTTTCACGGGCATTGGTTACCGCCTGTTCCAGTTTTTTGATGGAGACTTCCTGATCCTCTGCGTTAGCGATCAGCTTGTCAAGTGATTCAATTTTTTGATCAATTGCATCGGACACCGGAACATTGCCCTCAGCAAACGGATGTTCGGTTGAACCACAAAGCGGACACGGCTTGCCATCTTCCAGCTTGGTCCGGTGATCTTCAAGATCCTTGATCTTCTTTATATAGGCCATTTCACGAAGCAAGGTTTCCTTCTCGTTGCGATACTCCCGGAGTAATTTGTCGCCCAGTAATTCGCTCAGGGCATCTTTGCCTTGCTGAAGATTTTTTAAAGCTTCCTCCAGCTTCTGTTTTTTGAGGGAACATTGTTTTATGGCTGCCCCCAACGACTTTGAGGCCTCTGCCACGGCCATACCGACGTTTTTGAGAGCGGTTTCTTGTTGAATAATCTCCTGTTGTCTGGCAAGCAGGTTGCTGAACTGTTCTTCAATACCGGTCAAACCACTGATCAGCCATTTATCCTGCCCGTGCTCTCTGAGATATTGCTCTGTAGCCTCCAGGTTTTTTTCGGCGTCAGTTCTTTTTTTCTGCTTTTTCACCAGAGCCTGCTTGTCCGCAGCAATCTTTTCAGCCTCCTTGGTGCAGGTATCAGCTTCTTTTGAAACAGCCTTTGCCAGTTCGTCAGCCTTTTGATCAAGCGAACGGATTTTCTGGATCAGCGGGAGTGCTGCTTTCTGATCTTCTTTGGTTTTGATGGTGAATTTTTCAGCGGTCTCGAGAGCTTCAGCTTGTGTGGTTGCAGAGGTTTCTAACTTAGGAAGTGCGGCTTCCTCCGTTTTCAATGAAGCCTGATCATCAGCCTGTTGTTTGCGAGAGGCGGTGAGCGTGGCGTATGACTCGGCCAATGACGCAGCGTTGATAGCTTGTTCAAGACTGGTTCGTTTTGGATTGAATGCTTCAGTATCAGCTTTAAGCTTTACCTCTTCATCCGCAAGATCGAGAATTTCCTTTTTTAGATTCCCAATGGTAGTCAGCCACCTGATGGCGTCGTCGGTTTTTTTAAATTTACCAGCGAATTCAGTCTCTTGTTTCTGCTTTGCCGATAGGTCGTCCTGAATCTCTCTTTCCTGTTCTGACTCCAGAATTATAATGCCCGAGGTTTCGGCATGCAGCAGGGTTAGCTTTTCTTGCTCATCACGGTGACGCTCATGAACGCGCTGTGAAATTTCCGAATAAATCTCGGTGCCGGTAATCTGCTCAAGTATTTTTGACTTTTGCTCAATATCGGCTTTAAGGAAGGTATCGAACCCACCCTGAGCCAGTAGGACGGAACGGGTGAAACGGTCGAAATCCATCCCGGTTTTTTCTTCAATAACTCTACCGGTAAGGCTTTTCTTGGTCTCGATCGGCTTTCCGGTATCAGCATCCCAAATCTGATGCTCCTGATCCCGCAGGTTACCTCCAGCTTTCTTTCGCGCCCGGCGCTGCTCCCAGTGACACCGGAATCGGCCACCCTGGGATTCAAACAACACCTCGGCGTAGCATTCACCGGTCTGGCGGGACATAATCTCATTTTCATTCTTGGTTATTTTTCCAAGCCGTGGTGTCGCTCCATATAGAGCCAGACAGATGGCATCAAGAATCGTTGATTTACCCGCGCCGGTCGGACCGGTCAGCACAAAAATTCCGTTAGAGACATATTTGGTATTGGTGAAGTCTATGATCCATTCGCCATAGAGGGAATTGAGGTTCTTAAATCGAAGTTCAAGTATCTTCATAACCAGTCTCTCTATTCCTTGTTTACGTCTTCTTCATGAAGAGACTTGATTATTTCGTTATAGGAAATTGTCAGTTCTTCTCGGCCTTCAGCCGGTACGCCAAAAGCATCCAGACAGCGGGTAAAAACATCTCCCGCTTCCAGATCATCGAGGGTTTTATCTTCCTCGATCGTACTGATCGCGAGGTCCATGACACGCCGGTTTTTAATCCGTCGGATTTCCATGGCGGAACCGGCCATTGCTTCATCGATCTTCTCGCGCAGGTTGCTGATGATGTCGGTGCCGGTATATTCAATCTCAAGCCATGCGGTGCTTTCTTCTTTTTTCAGCTCTTCCAGCCTTGCATGGATATCATCCAGAGACCCTACAATGCGGACCAGTTTTTGAAAACACGGCACGGGGAGCTCTTGGATATGTGGCGTAGTGCTGTTGAATTCAATGAGCACAACCTTCTTTTCATGAGTCGCTTCTCCATAGCTCATCGGGATAGGCGAACCACAGTAGCGTATATGCTTCGAGTGGCCGACCACTTGAGGGACATGCAGATGGCCGAGGGCGAAATAATCGATTGTTGAGGGAAAAACTTCCTCAGCTATATGCGCCAGCGATCCAACATAAAGCTCTCGGACACCATCACCATCAACCGTCTTACCGCCTGCCGTAAAGAGGTGTCCCATGGCAATGATGGGAATGTCATCATACCCGACGTTTTTGAGTTTGTTTCGTTTCTGCTCTGCAATACCGCAAACATCCGCGTAATGTTTTCCCAGTTCCTTAACAAGCTTAGCATTTTTCTCGTCGATTGTTTCTCCTGGCTCGACCGTCCTGATATCTTTATCGCGCAAATAAGGCACTGCGCAAACGATGGCTTCCGGCTTGTCATTTGTGCGAAGAACGAAAACCTCGTCATCCAAGGCATCGGTCATAGAGCCGACTACATACACATTCAGTGCCCGCAGCAGTTCCTTGGGGGCGTTCAGAAATGACGGGGAGTCATGATTCCCGGCAATGACCACAACATGACGGCAGCAGGATGCAGCAACACGGCAGAGAAATCGATAATAGAGCTCCTGAGCCCTGTTACTTGGCGTACTAGTGTCAAATACATCACCGGCGACAAGTAGGACATTGATTTTTTCATCTTCAATGGTCTGAGCCAGCCAATCCAGAAAGGCTGAAAACTCTTCATAGCGTTTCTGGCCATAAAGTGAGCGGCCTAAATGCCAGTCTGATGTGTGGAGGATTTTCATGATTCTTTAGCTCTATAGGCCTGTTGAGGGTGGTTAGGAATTTCGGGAAATAAACATTCAAGCTCACCATTTTCAATCATTTTTGAAATGTAACGCTTTCGCAAATGATCCGGATCGCGCTGAAGAATTTGAACTAATTCTGGGAGTTTTAGTGGTCCTATGGCGCACAATTGTGAGATAACATTCTTTATTTGTTGCACAGAGGTTCTTTTCCCAATTTTTTGTAGAGACTGAACTAACTCCTCTGGTAAAGGAGGAAAATCTTGAGGTAGGCCTCGTATTGGAGATGTTATGTTTGAAGTTTCAACAGCAATGCCCGGAGTTTGGACGCTTATGCCCGGAGCTTGTGTGCTTATGCCCGGAGTTTGGACGCTTATGCCCGGAGCTAACAGTTTAGAAGTAGGGAGGTAATATGTGGCGTTGCCTCCTCCTTTTTGTTCAAGAAGTCCGAGATCGCGCAGTCGTCTTAGATGGCCGCTTGCTGTCAATGTATCAACGAAATTGATGTTGCGATAGTCGGCGTTTGTCATCGCTCCCATTTCCCGAACGGCAATGAGTGTGCGAGCTTCGTCATCTGATAGATGGTAGGACGTAAAGTTTCCGAGCCATTTGATATCGTCCTGATCAAAAAAGTGATGAGTGAGGAGGGTGAGAGCGAAGGAATTGCCTGCCCGATCAGATTCGAGAAGGGGAGTCGAAAGATTTGACTTTCTCATCTCATCGCGCATTGTCCGAATACCCGTTCCTTTCGTCTCTGCCAAATTCAAGTCTTGCATGACCTTGGCAATGCGTCCATTTCGTGTCATGGAGCCGGGCAGTCCCAATTGGTCTTCCGGCTTTAGTGAATAGCCGGCATTACGGAATTCAATGCGATTGGCATATCGAAGAATTTGGATGGGTTGATTCACTCGATAATCGCGGTGCATGATGGCGTTGCAAAGCGCTTCTTTGATGACGATGCGTGGCATCAAGGGAACGTCACGACGGTAGACTTCTCCTGGAGCCATCACAAAAGCTTCGGGAATATCGCGCATGATGGCGTTGAGAATGCGTGGAAAAGCAAGAAGAATAGATTCTCGAAACTCTATACCCTTATAGCGTCGTTCAGGATCTGGTACCCATTCTCGTCCCTCAATGATTATGTAATCAATTCGCATAGACATAGGGAAGAGGCGCCTGAGCGACCATTCTTTCCCAAATAAAACAAGTCCTGCCAGTGTAGGCAGCAGCTCTTTTTTCACTCGTCCTATGGCACCGAGCGAAAGAAGTAGTTCCTCGTCACAGAAACTTAGCTCTTGCGCACTCGGTTTTGTCTCTTTGCGCAACTCTCGGTAAGTAGCGATAGCTTGAGGGTCAAAATCATCCCAGGTGGCTTCCTCGATAGTATTTTCGTCAAAGTTTCGTCTTGATCGAAGTTGATAAAGAGTGTCGAGATCATCCTTTGTGCACAGCAAATCTGCGGGACCAATTCTCCGATATGTGCCTCTGTCTAATCCTAGGCTCTTGATATAGACGGGCTTTTCGTGAGGTTCCGCTTCAGGAATGTATACGAGTAGCAAAATGCCTTGAGGATGTTGTATGACCTCAATTATAGGGCGGATTGAAATACTGAAGTTTTGTCGGCAGAGCGATACTATTTCATTCTGGAGCTTGTCTGGGTCATGGACACCCGTTACTGTGTAACGAGGAGTGCTTTGTGACTCGTTCTTTGTGAGCCCTAAAACGAGGTAGCCTCCGCCCAACCCCGGCTCGTTGCAGAAAGCACAGATAGTTTCTAAAGCGCTCTTTCCCAGTTTTTCCGTAGACTTCTTTGCTTCTATTCTTTCGTGTTCGTCAACTTGCTGGAGTAGGTTAAAAAGCTCTTCAAAAGTCATGGAGTTCATTTAGAGGCCTCATGAGTTGGTTGGGGATACTTTAAGTTTTGAATCGTGGGTTTGTTTGAGGAGGATTTGGAGGTCTTCCTTCTTATAGAGGCGATAGCGGTTTATGGGGTGACGATGGGTCGTTAGCTTGCCCTCTCTTTCCCAATTCCTGAGCGTTCCGGGAGAAACTCCGACAAATTCGGCAGCAGACTTGATTTGTAAATAGTCCTGAATTTTTTTCATCAATCGACGAGGCTAAAGACCGTGACCTTTAGGTCATGGAGGAAGCCTCGCTCCTTAGTTAAGTGTTAAAAATGGGAGGGTTCCCCCTCTCAAAATGCCCGTAAGGGCCTTGTTACGGAACAAGGTTGACGTACTATGTTCTCTCCCTTCGACAAAGTTATCTGGCGGTTTACGTACATGCATCACGCGCTTAACCCTTCTGCGTGTTTAAACACATGTCTTAGAGCCTTAAGACTTAGGAAGCATCTCAGGGTAACTATATATTCGCCAGTAACGTGGCACCTTCAACGCTTGTCAAACTCTGGTACTTAGTCTGGTCAACATGTGGCTTGGAATTTTTTTCAGGCCTCTCCCTTTAGGGAGGGGTAGTTGACGGTTACCCTTTTCGTTTAAAGGACATTACCAAACCTTGTTAAGCTTTTCAATAAAAATAATAGTGAAATACGGAAGCAGGGACGATTTTATCGGATTGGTAACAAGCGTATTGACGGAGGGTTTTTACTGGTTTCATCTGTTTGTTTTTCCCTTACTAAACAGGGTCCTGCATGCCATCATAACTCTTTCTGTAAGCAAACAATTGGGGTAATCATGATTAGGTCTAAGTTTTGAATAAAATGACTTGCTTCGATTTGTGTCATTCGCGAGAGGAGAGAAGGAGGGATATTCTTGGAATCATAAAACCAAGCCTGATCTGAGATTTGCCAATAACGCGCTACTACATCAGGGTCTTTCATCCTAAACTCTTTCAAATCCTTGAGAGAGTTGAGCTGGGGTTGATATGGCGCAATTTTTCGCTTCACTTCGTTATCGAATAGGGAGCAATGGATTTTTTAAATAAAACAAGATGCTGTTTCAGGGGTTTATGGGAAGAATTGGGGGGTGGTGAGCGGAATATGCTGATCTCTTTAGAAAAAAATCACTACCAGAGAGAACGCCGAGAACACGGAGAAGGAATTGGGCTTGCGCCCCGTCTATAGCCTTTTTTGTTCTTTTACTCTGTAATCTCTGAGCCCCATTCTTGTTGTAAGTCATTGAAAATGAAAGGCTTCACTTCGAAAAGTGAAGCCTTCAAGTTGGATGGAGGTGGAGAGAATCGAACTCTCGTCCTTGTGAGCCTGAAAAAGTTGCCTCTACGTGCCTAGTGTCTCGATC
>CAINFV010000169.1 GCA_903848235.1 Chlamydiia bacterium
CTTGCCATTCCTCAAAATCGCCTCCTCAGATACGCGAGGGGTCTGGTCAACTGCCTTTGGAGTTTTCTCCCCCTCAAGCCTCTCCCTTTAGGGAGGGGTGTGGTTGACTCTCCATACACGCCACCTGTTGATAACCATTTCTCAAAATATATTCTCTTTGTTCAAACCTCGCAAGGGAGCCTTCTTGCCTATGTCCCTTTCTTTTCTTAGGCGAGCTTTTTACAAAACTCACACAGATTTTTATACCTCTTCTTGTTCAAGAATCGGTTTGATGCTTAAGAAAAAGCTCTCGCGATTCGCCGATCAAAAAAGAGCCAATATTGCAATATGGGCCCTTTTTTGATCGATTGAATCCCGAGGCTTTTTCTAAGCGTGAAATCCGATTTTTGAATAAGAAGAGGTATAATTTGCACCTAGGACTTGTGCGTGTTTTGCAAAAGACTCTTTACCTCTTCTTTACGACTGTTTGGTATCTGATTCTCGAATTTGTTTTTTCAGGGGGATGAAACATGACAGTTGGGATCTATGAAATTCAATCTGAGGCCGCACGGCTATGTTCGGATGCGGAACAGGCATTCGTGGAGCCATATGCTCTTTCCAAAGTCGAAGCTGTGGCAGACCTGGCGGTTGCTCGCTTGTTTAGCCTTGTTGCATGTGCAAAATCCTTTGCTGATACAGTTTTTGTGTTGTGGAGACGTGCGGTGAAAATCATCGCCATTCCTTTTTTGGACTTTTTTTCACTCAACTCTGTCGTTCGTTCCGTCATCGCCACCGTGTTAGGTGTTACTTTGACGGGACTTCGTATTGTAAGCTCTCTGGCAGGAGTGATTTCTCCTGAATTGACATATGGAGTCTTAAGACTTCATCGCTTCTTGCTTCGCCTAGGATTGATCTATAGATCGCAATTTTCCTACGTGGGAACGCTCCCTCCCCCCTTAAATCAGCTCGAAGGCCGTATCAATGACCAACGATGGCGATGGGGAATCGTGACAAATGCCTTAGAGAGGATCGATGATGTAGAGGTGCATCATCGACTGCTGCCCAGAGAGGGGTTTGGTATTGACGTGTGGAGTCCTGCAGAACGCCATGCGCTGGCAGAAGAACTTACCTTTATAGTTGAAGAGTTCGGACGCCCCGTTCAAGTCCCGCATCCCATTCTTGAGGAATTCCAAAAAAGCCTTCCTGCAAATTTCCATAGTGCTGCCCTGGAATTGTGCCGGCAGGGGATGTACACGAAGGATGAGGTAGAGGACATGGGTACGGCCTTTCTCGCCGTCATGTATAGAGCGACCTACAAATCAATTGTGGCCTCATTTCGGCTGATAGACAGAGAGCTTTCGGTTCAAAGAGACGAGATTATTTTGACACGTATTCAGGTAGGCGATGGTCAGAGGGTGGTGCTCAAAGATGTCCGCTTAGAAGACGGCCGCCAGCTCACAGTCAAGGAGGAGCCTGTCCGCAATGGAGCGATCATGAGGTCTGTAACTTTGGTGAGCCCAATTGGTATCTCGCATTCCTCTGAAAGAAGAGCATTGCAAGAAGGGGAAAGAGTTTGTCTTGATGATCTGGTGTTAGCAGATGGCCGGCGAGTCGAAGGCACAGGTGCAGGCGGGTTAGAGGACTGGAAATCCCAGTTGATAGAAATTCTTCTGCTGTGCCGAGGGATGTCTGCAGCAGATCTTTTTGATCTCTCCTTCTATCTTTGCAATGATGAGGAGCGCCTGGCAAGAGCACGGGCTGATCTTCCCATGCTATCTGCCCGCCCAGCCCTTGATCGCTGCTTTAAGCTTATTGTCGAATTCTACACCACGTTCGTGGCGCATCATATGCCTTCTAGCGCCACTGCCATGCAAGAAGCGTTTTCACTGCCTGAGATTGCTAATGCGGAATAAGGGGTTTATTCGCGAGGCCGGCTCTTTGCCCCCTCCGTGCAGTGGGGGCTTTTCTACTTTCTCGCCTTTGCTGCAATGTTTATTTCGTGTATAACTCACGCTTGTTCGTTCTAATAATAATTAGAAGCGCTTTATAAACTAATTATTTTTATATAAGTAGAGAGATATTTATGAGCATTAAAGATTTCTATCAGAACCTTGGGGGGCAGCTCGAGATTTTCAAGGGACAGATCTCTGAAGTCGACATGTCTCCAATCCGCGACCGGCTTGCACAGGTGTGTGCCGAATGCTCTGCCGAAAAGACTACAAAAGAGGCGGCAATCGATGCTCTTTTTGAACTTTCTTCCTATTTTCACCAACGAGCTGCCGAACTTAACCTCCCTGTTTTTTCAGAGACTTTTGATTCCCTCATCACCAAAAAGATTGAAGTGCTTTCTTCGGGAATTCTTCCTTCTTCTCCAAGGACGCCCTTCGAGGCAATAGAAGGGGAGATTAAAGAGACGGAACAACAATTGGCTCAGACTCGAAAATCCATGGACAACTTGCTCTCCATGCAGTCTGGTGATTCTGCTGTACCAGACTTTATATTGGCTGTAGCAAATTGTCTCGATGATCTTGAGAAGAAGCTAGAAAGACTTATGCGACAGAAAGCTGCTCTCTGTGCTTCACGAAAGATGGAGGCCCCTGTCCCTCTTGGCTGTGCAGGACTGAGAAATCGGTCGAATAAATGTTACGCACACGGCTGTTTGAAGGGGTTGTGGGCATCAAAGAAGTTTCGTGAGATTATTGAGCGGAAGGCTTTAGCAATTGAAGAATCCCAAAAACACCCAAAAGATGAGGCTCCTCCTCGCCCTCTGACAGCTCTCTACCTTCACCATCTCTTCCTCACCTTTGATGCTACAACGCCATCTGAAATCATCGAGCCCGAAGAAAAGGCGATTGGCGATGTCATAAGAGAAATGGCGAAATACCATCCAGGCATTATGGATGGACAAGAAAAGGATTCAGCAGAATTTCTCAATTGGCTTTTCGATGATATTTTAGATCCACAAGAACACCTGTTTTCGTATGTCGAAGAGAAGCGACGTCCACGGGAGCTGGCCGTTGATTTTTGGATTCCGAATATCGATTGCAAAGAGACGACGGACGGAAATCTTTTCATCATTCAACTTCCGAATCAAGAACAGGCACACGTGCGGCCGCAGGCTGCTTTTGACCCATCTATCGTTGAGGAAGTTATAGACCCTGAAGCCATTCTTAGCTCAGAGAAGAACAAGGAAAAAGATGCGGAGGCCATTTTTGCGAAATTGTCTGTGATGCCCCGTTCGGTCCATGTGCGGAAAACAAGACTCTTCCATGGCGAGTCTCCTCCATGTCTCTTTGTCCACCTGTGGCGGCAGATTCATCAAGTAGATGTACCTCTTGAAAGACTCAAAGAGGATCTTGGGGCACCGTTGATATCAGAACTTCATCTGACCGATGAGGAAGTGCTGAAATTGTGGGGGCGGAAAGAGAACGTCAAAGTTCCGGTGAAAGTGGAGATTTCGGCACGGCTTTTTATCAATCATGTTGATGGCCACCAGATACCATACACGTTAAAAGGAGTCGTGGTTCACACGGGTCGTGCAGACGCAGGGCATTATTATGCGTATCTTCCAGTAGATGCGCCGCTCTCCGCCCCTGCGCCTCGGCAGGGCGGTGAGACTCCTCTCGGTAAAGGAACGCCTGGGGAGCATGGCGACACGGAGGCTGCTCTTCTTGTGGGCAAAGACCGTGAGATGCCATCTGCGCCGCTGCCGTTGAAGCCAGAGGGGGTCCAGGAGAAGGGTCCTGTTCATGCGCAGTCAGTTGTCCTTCATAATGACCAGCGAGTGGTGCGTTTGCCGTACGGTCCTGATGTGGAGCGGGAGACTCAAGAACAGGGGTACATCTTGATTTATGATAGGGAAGATTAAATTTCGGCGGATTTACTTGTTTAACAAAAACAACAAGAGATGGTAGGTATTGTAATTTACAATTAATCTGTATATTCATATAATAATGTCCAAATTAAGTGGAGAAAAATGAATATTTCAAGTTTTTGTGATACTCTCTCTTCAAGGTTGGATGAGTTTGCGCCAAGTTTCCCTGGCAAGGAGCCTGCTCCAATACACGAGATGCATGTTGCGATAAACAAGTTCAAAGCTTTTTTTGGAGAGCATTCTCCACGGGATGCTACGACCAAAGCTCTTGCTGCCCTCTCGATGAATATCCGAATTCAGTCTTCCAAACTGCAGGCAGAGGTCATTTCAGATACATTAGGACTCCTCATTGCCAAGAAGATCGAGGAGCTGTCGTCCGCAGCGTTTTCTTCCCAGAAAAAGAGCGGAGAGATGCCTCCCTCCCCATCCTCCCCTCCTTCTCCCTCACACCCAACACCTTCAGCGCTTGATAGAGAAATCCAGGCGACGGAACAACAGCTCGCTGTAACTCGAAAATCTCTGGCTGACTTCTACGCAAAACCTCCGGAAGGAGACGAGGCAGAAGCGACCCTTATCGCGATGACAGGAAGTGAGGCTGCTCTCGAGCAAAAGCTCGAACAATTACACAAAGAGAAGTCCCCCCCGCCGCCACCCGTCCCTCTCCATGCCCCTTCATTTCCAGTGCCTTCAGCGCTTGATAGAGAAATCCAAGCAACGGAACAACAGCTCGCTGTGGTTCGAAAATCTTTGGCTGACTTCTTCGCAAAACCTCCGGAAGGAGACGAGGCAGAAGCGACCCTTATCGCGATGACAGGAAGTGAGGCCGCCCTTGAGCAGAAGCTCGAACAATTACAAAAAGAAAAAGCTCTCGTCAGCACGCCCCCGAGTATTCATGAGTGTGCAGGGTTGAGGAATGAGGGGAATAAATGTTACGTGCATGGCTGCTTAAAGGGATTATGGGCATCGAAGAAATTTCGTGAGATTGTTGAGCGCAAGGCCGCCGCCCTCGAATCCGCCGAAGGAGCTCCAGTGCGACCTCTTACGGCGAT
This sequence comes from Chlamydiia bacterium, assembly GCA_903848235.1. Taxonomy (GTDB): domain Bacteria; phylum Chlamydiota; class Chlamydiia; order Chlamydiales; family FEN-1388; genus CAINFV01. The sequence continues at coordinate 4,903 of CAINFV010000169.1, forward strand.
CTTTCTGAGCCGGCTGTTTTTGACGTTTGATGCCACGAAGTCATCTGAAATCATCGAGCCGGAAGAACGAGCGATTCAGGAACTTCTCAGGGAAATGGCGAAATACCATCCTTTTGTCGGAGAGGGGCGGCAGCAGGATGCAACAGAATTTTTAAATTGCCTGTTTGGCGACCTGTTCGATGCAGATGAGGCGTTGTTTACCTATGTCGAACGAAAACAACGTCCCGTAGCGCTGAAAGATGCTCATTTCTGTATCCCTGCTATCGACCTGCCATCGACCGTCCGAGGAAATCTTTTTGTCCTTCAGCTGCCAGCCCAAGAGGGGGCTCGGGTGAGCGTTCAGGAAGGTTTTGAGCCAACGTTTATCACAGAAGACATCGAAAAAGAAGCTGTTCTTACATCGGATCAGAACAAAGACAAAGACGCAGGGATGATCTTTGAAGAATTATCCAAAACACCTCCAGAAGTAGAGGTGATGCGAGAGCGTATTTTCCAAGGGACTCCTCCCCCATGCCTGTGTATCCATCTCTGGCGGCAGATTAAGAATGTTGACGTCCCGATGGAAAAAATCAAGAAAGAGGTAGATGCCTCGGTACTCGCTCTTGGCTTGTCCGATGATGAGCTGAAAAAAATTTGCGGGCGCACGGAGGGAATCAAAGTTCCAGTGTCTGTTGACATTCCTCCTGAAGTGACGATCCATCATGCCGAGCTGAACAGGATGCGCTATAAGCTACAAGGGGTGATCATTCACTCTGGACAGGCTGGCTCAGGACATTACTATTCTTATCTTCCAGAAGATGGAGCTTCTGCATCTGATAGCCGAGAGCCTGCTGCGGCAGCGGAAGCGGAAGCACCGCGCGATGATGCCGCCAAGGGCCTGTCTTTTGTTCGCCATGATGACGCACGAGTGTACTCAGTGCCTTATGACAGGGCGCTGGCGAAAGAAATGGAAGAAAAGGCCTATGTTTTGATCTACGATAAAATAGATTGAGGTGGCTTTTTTTTAAGCTCTTCCCCTATCTCTCCTCTTATGATAAATGGCGCTATACCTCTTCTTGAACAAGAAGAGGTATAGCATTATCCTTAAAACCCAAGTTGCCACCTATTCGTTAGGGGCAACTTGAGTTTAAAAGACTGTGCAACGAAAAACGATTTGTGAAATTTACTTGAGGAGTCTTCCCCCATGGGTACAACGGAAAGAAAACGAGTGATCTCTGGTGACCGGCCTACAGGGCGCCTTCACCTTGGACATTATGTTGGGTCGATTGTCAGTCGAGTTGCCCTTCAGGAAAAATATGACTGCTTCTTTTTTATCGCCGATATCCATGCGCTGACAACAAAACGAGAAAAAGAAGAGATCATCCAGATGCGAGAGAACATCCGCGAAATGATGATCGACTACCTCAGCTGTGGCATCGACCCCAAGCTCTCTACAATCTACCTGCAGTCTGCCATTCCTGCTGTCTATGAGCTGAACCTTTTGTTTGAGATGTTTGTCACGGTAAACCGTCTTGCGGGCTTGCCTAGCATCAAAGAAATGGTGAAAAATGCGCATATAGATCCAGAAAGCGTGCCCTTTGGGCTCATTGGCTACCCAGTGCTTATGGCAGCTGATATCGTCCTTCCAAAGGCAGATCTGGTGCCTGTTGGCAAGGATAACGAAGCTCATGTGGAGATCACCCGCGACATCGTTCGGAAGTTCAACCTCACCTATGGATCGTCGTTCCCCCTTCCTGACTTCCTCCCCAGTGAACACCCTGTGCTCATAGGGACCGATGGCAAGGGGAAGATGAGTAAGTCCGCGGGAAACTGCATCCTCCTCTCCGACGATGCAAAGGCTGTGGAGAAGAAGATTGCTGGTGCATATACAGATCCTAAGAGGATTCATGCCGATGTGCCAGGAACGGTGGAAGGAAATCCGATTTTCATCTACCACGATATCTTCAACCCTAACAAAGATGAAGTAGCATCCTTCAAAGAGCGATATCAACAAGGGACGATAGGCGACGTCGAAGTTAAGCAGTCTCTTGCTGCTGCTATAAACCTCTTCCTCGATCCTATTCGCGAGAAACGACGCGCTCTTGAACGTGAGAAGGGATATGTCGAGTCTATCATCTATGAAGGGACAGAGCGTATGGCAGACATTGCTGCCGACACCCTCAAAGAGATGAAAAGTGCTATGGGTCTCTCGGGGACATGGAATAAAATATCCCGCATAGCACGGGAGTATGAAGAACGGAAGGCCTCCGCAATATAAATGATGTTTGAACTCGTCACGCCATATGCCCCATGCGGGGATCAAGAAGAAGCAATTGAAGCTCTCACACGGGGTGCTGCCGCAGGACTGCCAGCGCAGGTGCTCCTTGGCGTGACAGGTTCTGGAAAGACGTTTACCATGGCCAACGTCATTGCCAACTGCAACAGGCCGGCGTTGATCATCGCTCATAACAAGACCCTCGCTGCACAGCTCTACCAGGAGTTTCGATCCTTCTTCCCCCGCAATGCTGTTGAATACTTCGTCTCTTACTACGACTACTACCAGCCTGAAGCGTATGTGCCAAGGACCGACACCTATATCGAAAAAGACTCTGCGATCAATGACCGTATTGATACCATGCGGCTGTCTGCTACGCGCTCGCTCTTAGAACGGCGTGATGTGATCATCGTTGCCTCTGTATCCTGTATCTATGGCCTTGGCCTGCCGGAATACTACCGCCAGATGAACCTCTCCCTTGAGGTGGGGCAGAACAAGAAGCGCGATGAGATTCTCATCCAGCTTGTGGAGATGCAGTATGCACGGTCAGACTTTGACCTGACGCGGAAGACATTTCGCTCGAAGGGGGATACCCTCGACATCTTCCCTGCCTATGAAGAGGAGATCGCCGTTCGCATTGAGTTTTTTGACACTGCTATCGAACGCATTAGCCTCATCGACCCTCTTACCTCCAAGCGTTTGAAAACGCTCTCTACGGTCACCATCTATGCTGGCTCTCACCACGTCACGCCAGAGCAGGTGCGGGAGCAGGCTGCCATGTCCATCCGCCAGGAGCTCGAAGAGCGCCATGCAGCGTTTATCAAGGACAGCCGTCTGCTCGAAGCACAGCGGCTCCATGAGCGCGTCACCTATGACATAGAGCTGCTCAAAGAGGTCGGCACCTGCAAGGGCATTGAAAACTACTCACGCCATTTCAGCCAGCGCCTTCCTGGGCAGCCGCCGCCATGCCTCCTTGACTATTTTCCTGATGACGTTCTTCTTTTTATCGATGAGTCCCACCAAACCGTCCCTCAGCTTGGTGCTATGTGCAATGGAGACCGCGCTCGTAAGCAGTCGCTGATTGAATATGGCTTTCGTCTGCCGTCTGCCTATGACAACCGTCCTCTTGCCTTCGAAGAGTTTAAAAGTCGTATCAAGCAGGTCATCTACGTCTCTGCAACACCCGCTGCTTTTGAGATTACCCACTCTGGAGGGACTGTTGTCGAGCAGATCCTCCGGCCGACAGGGCTCCTCGACCCCGTCATCGAGGTGCGTCCTGCAGCAACACAGGTCGACGACTGCCTCGAAGAGATTCGCCGGGAAAAAGATAAGGGCGGTAAGATCCTTGTCACCACGCTCACCAAGCGTCTGGCTGAAGAGCTGACAGCCTACCTATTGGAGCTTGGTGTCAAGGCTCGCTACCTCCATTCAGACATCGACGTCCTCGAACGTTTGCGTATTGTCCATGACTTACGAATAGGCGGCTTTGATGTTCTTGTGGGCATCAACCTCCTCAGAGAAGGGCTTGACATTCCAGAGGTGTCTCTTGTCACTATCCTCGATGCTGATAAAGAGGGGTTCCTCCGTTCGCAGACCTCTCTTGTCCAGATCTGTGGGCGTGCTGCCCGGAATGCTAATGGCCGTGTGATCATGTACGCTGATACGATGACCACGTCGATTCAGAATACGATATCGGTCACCACATTGCGGCGCGAGAAGCAATCTGCCTATAACGCTCTCCATAACATCACGCCGACAACCATCATCAGAAAGGCGGAGCTGCTGAAGTTTGCTTCAGAAGAGGCTCATATATCAGATGCCGAGCAACTTGTGGATGTTGTTTCGATCAGAAGATCGATCAAAGAGTGGGAAGCGGCTATGAAAAAAGCTGCTAAGGAATACCGCTTTGAAGATGCGGCTACCGCCCGCGATACCATCCGCCGCTTACAGCAGCTTGAGATGGGTTGCACCGAAAGTATACCTATTTAAGTTCAAGAATCGGCTTTTGCCATAGCCGAAAACCCCATCTTCGCTTCCAGAAAATCAGCCCATATATCTAATAGTGGGCCTTTTTTTCGAAATCAAATCTGGAGCTTTCGGCGTTGGCAAATTCTCAATTCTTGAACTTAAGTGGGAATACTGTTTAACGCTGCAGAAAATTAAAAAAACATTTACAAATGAGAAAACGATACGGCGAGAGGGAGCTGCTCCATCTTGATATCTTTTTTCTGAAAAACACATTTTCTAGAGTGGGGGTCGCCATGACAGAGTCTTCTCAAGGTGTCGAAGGTTTGCCTGGTTTTCGCGGTCGCCCACCCGAAACTTTTAAAGCTGGTGGGCATGGAGAAATGAAAACCGGTGAGCGGCATGATGTTTCTCGAGGTTCTTCGAGCCAGCTTCTGCCGACCAGTATATGGCAGACGTATGCCCCTGATAGTACGCCAGAGCATCCTGTGCCCGCTGATGTGCAAGAGCGTAGCAGAAAAGACCCAGCATTTGGATATCGAGAGGGGATATGGCCAATGGGGGAGAATCCGGTAGATGTTATGGGGGCGTGGAGAAGTGGGGCGCTACAAGAGCTTTGGATAAAAAACGCGTCGATCGCCGGAAAGGTGGGGATCGACTCTCCGAAGGGCGGAGCGTGCGCCGTTGCCAATGCCTTCATTCTTAAGGCACTTATCGAAGATAAGAGCGTCTCCCCAGATGAATTAGCAAAGTTTCTTGCGAACAACGGTGTGAATGAACGTGGGGGGCTAATGAATCAAGTGTCAATCCAAGGAAAAACGTTGAAGTCGATCCTTGATGGCACTCGAGGGCCAGACTTTTATGCGACAACGGTGACAGGTGCCATTCGAAATATTTTGTCGATGGCGGATCAAGAGTGGAAAGCCAATGCTCGAAGGGCGGAGGACGCCAAAGCACAAGGCAAGGACGACGTGGTACGGGCTGTTGGTAAAGCCAGTTCTCACATCCTCAAGTTCCTCATCAAAGATAAACTGATCCACGACGATCAGCTGGCAGAGTTTTTCCATCAGCATGGGATACGAGCTGATGGTGGGTGGTTTGGCAGAATCGAGCCACAAACCAAAACTTTTGTCGGGAGCAGTACAAAAAATCTGCTTCTGGAGCATCGGCCAGCCCTTGCGGAATCGATGTTTCCAGGAGAGAGAAGACCTGCCGCAGCTGCTAAAGCTCTTCAAGAGGATGTCTCTGATCTTGGCAAGGGGAAGCCGGGGGCGTCAGTTCAGAAGGTCTTGAAGGCGGCAAGAGGGCCGCTATCTTTTATGAAGTCGTTATTGGGGAAGGGGAGTTTCGCTGTGGGTGCCGCGACGGTGGCAGAGCCCCACGCAGTGGCAGTAGTGCCTCACGTGCAGGCAGCTGGCCCAAAGGTGAAGATAGATGAGCTATCAGGTCGCCTAGGCCGATTTCATGAGCTTACAGAGCCGGAGCGTGACGAATTATATAGACAGGTGTTGGAGCTGGAAGGCGACAAGAGCTTTACAGCTGCCATAGCGGGAACTGCTGAAGAAATAGGCTTTAAGGATATACAAAGGGCCGTTCGTTATAATCAGTTTATCGATACGATGGAAAGATCAGCAGAAGCACGCGCTCAGGCTTTAGGAAGAGATGATGCAAAAATTGATGTGGCTCTTGTAAAGGCTGCCATAGAAAAAAAGGCCCAACTCTATAGAGTTGCGTTTGCTTTGTATAATGCGAGCAGGCGGCATGATGTTTCGATGCCCATTGAGTTAGCAGATCGTGGGAGATTCGATCCGAGGAATCCTTCGTATTTGGAGGAGATGTTTGTTGCTCGACCTGCAGCCATCACGTCAACCTCTGAATTTTACGACTACAATACAACAGATCAGAAAGAAGACTACTGGGTAGACTTTGCTAACCTACGGCTGGGAGGCGGCTGTTTTGGAAGAGGGTTTGTCCAGGAAGAGATAATGCTTTTAGAAATGCCGGGATGTGCCCAATTTCTTTCCGAGCATCTCGGTTCCGATGGTTTTCATACTTCTATTGCCACACGGCAAGCAATCGAAGGGTTTGGTGAAGGGGCTGGCCAGGCAATTCCTAGGCCGCTTATTCTTGAAGGGCAGTCGCGTGTCCTCGACGTGGTAACAAAAGTCCATGGCGCGTCTACAGGTATTTACGGTCATGCTGAGCTCTTGGATCCGCATGTTCCTTCGACGACTACCAGGGTTCTTGACCGCCCTCAGTCTGTGAATCTTGTGGCGATTGCAGCGCCACGGCTTGCTAGCAAAGATCCTGCCCTACAATTCGATCAGAAGACGTTAAAAGACCTTTTTGGAAATATTTTGGCTGGCGTTATGTCAGTCAAGCAACGGGTTGAAGCAGCGGGGAAGGAGGGAAGGATTCACTCCGGCCCTTTTGGGTGCGGGGCCTTTAATAACGACTCTCGAGCTGTATTTTTCTTACACTGCATGGCGGCAGAGCAGCAAGGGATAGATCTGCAACTGCATGGATATCCTGATGGTCAAGCAGCCGCCCTCAAGCAGGAATGGGAACAGGTCATACAACCCCAGCTTATAGGAAAGACGTTGGGCGGCTGCATCGAGTTCCTTTCTGGATATTTGTTATCGTAGCAAGGATAGGAAGTAAATTAGTCGCTCACCTTACCGGTCAAGCCATTTCCATCCCTTTAAGTTCCGCATTTCTATCCAAAAGAGCTTGTCTTATTCCCTTACTATCATCTTCGCATGTACTATCATCTTCGCATGCTGTGATAACATCTACTAAGGCGAGTGAAAACCATTGCTGTATTTGGGTACGAATACCAGCAATTTTTTCCGATAAGGCTGGAGAGGTTTTTTTTAGTTGAGTTGCGGCTTCTGCAAGCAATTTTAAGGCCTCACTAATCTCTTCGCCTAGAGCAAGAGCGAGAATGAGTTTTGGCGTTAACTCCTCATCCAGACTTAAAAGCATGCCTACATTGGCGGTAGGATCATCCTTCATTTTTTGTCGTGTGGCCTCTGAAAAAGAGTCTCTCACGTGATCTGCATAGGCTGTAAGCAGCTGGTTAGCACGTTCGATTTTTTCGTGGGCGGTTTCGATGGCGCTCTTAGTATCGAGATCACCTCTTGCTTTGGCCTTCTTCAGGGCGGTGAGTGACTGTTGATATGCTGGACTTACAAGCTGTTCTTGGATAAGCCTCCTTTTTCCAACTGCGGTATCTAGAAATCCTGTGACGCCTTTACGCATTTCTTGTGCCAAATACCCTAGGGGCTTTGTGCTCGGATCTCGTACCCGAAGCGAAAAAGCATCTAGATTTGCTTGAAGAGACCGCGCCTCTTCCATAAAGAGTGCAACCTCTGGTAGGTCCATTTTGCCCTCCAGGAATTTTTCTAGAGGGTTTTGCTTGAAGAATTGAATCTTACTTTTTTCACCTTCAGAGATAGGTTGTGCAAATTTTCCAGAAAATTGGAGGTTGTGAAGTAGCATAAGATTCATGACATGCTTGGCGTATTCTGAAAACAGCTTTGGAGAGAACTGTTCCCGCAGCTGGTTGGCCATGTCTTCAACGATGTGACTTTCTTCAGCGCTCATTTCTCTAAAGAGTGTATTCATGAGCAACTCGAGGAAAGCGGGTGGCTGGTCAGCTCCTCCGAGAGCTTTTTTGAGGTCACGGGTAAAGTCATCAGAAAAGACCTTTGCCTTTCGATCTTCTGGACTACGTTTCATTTCTTCGATTTGAGCTTCAATGAAATCGCGCCCAGCTTGAAGCTTTGCTTGCCCCTCCTTGGATTCTAAGTAGGCATTCTTACCTTGTTCAACGATCTTATCGGACTGATCCGTCAAGGTATGTTCAACAGAAGCCTGACCTCTGGACAATAAGCCAGCGTGAGGGTGGATCTCTGTCTGCATTATTTGGCTTGGATCGAAAGGAAAATATTCCTTGAGGCGGGCTCGTAGTTCTCTTGTTGTTTCTTTGTATGCGCTGTAATCAGCGGCGAAAGTTGCATACCCTGTTCTTTCAAGCGCTTCTGGGGAAAGTTGATAGCTTAGTTCCGTAAGTTTTTTTTGTGGACGGGTGACTGCGGGATCTTCAGATATCTCTTCCTGAGTCTTTGGGGGCATAAGAAGCTTTTCTGCTTGCATGCTAAAGAGTTCTCGTGAGTCCGCGTTTAGGGTGCCCCCTTTCAGCGTAGCATTAAGAACTGCTGCTGCTATGAGAACTTTGTCAGCATAGGTTTTCCATTCCTCTTTTGACGGTTCGTATGCAGGGGGAGCATCCAAGAATGCATTAAAGGTTTCGCAAGCATCTTTGATCTCTCCGGGAGTTTTGGCCCTTCTGGCAAACTCTTGATACGTATCCGTGCTGCCCTCAACGGATACATAGGTGGCAAGCTGTTCGGTAAGGTCGGTGGAAGCCGAAATATAGTCTCGGTAATATGGCTCTCCGAAAAGCGCCCCTAAAATTCGATGGAATGTTGGTTCTGGCGGGGGATTTCCGAGTTGTTGCGCGATATACCCTGTAAACAACTCCTTGATTTCTGCGGAGGGTATAAGGAGTGAGGGGTTTTTGCTGCTGCAAGCCTCCAAAATGAGTGCGCGAGTCTCGCCATCAATGTTGTCCCAATTATTTTGCAGATAATGCATCAGAGGGGGGAGCAGCTCAGGTGATTTTTTAAAGATATTTTCATCCATTTTAGCAAGATTCTGCAGGATGGTAGGGAGTTGGCCAATCAGCTCTCTGTGTTGTTGGGGGGTGACAAAGAGTGCTTCAAAGAGTAACGGGCCCATGATCGCAACCATGCGCCTTGATCTATCCCCTGATTCGCTTCCAACGACCCTCTCTTCATAATAATCGCGATCCTTCCCTTCGCTCGCTAAACACCCCTTTGCAATTCTTACTTTGTCCGAGGAGATGAGGACCTTTCCGTTAGTGGCAAACTTTTTCAGTTTTTCTTGTACGTCTTTTAAGCCATTTAGCCATTCTTTCAGGCAGGCCTCGTTACAGGTAGAGAGTCGATCATATGCGAAGTGTAGCTGAGTTGCTGTTTCCCAAGAGGGTGTTGCATCAGCGGTGACAAAGCTCTCCAGAAGAGCGAGGTCTTGAATCAATGCTACATGCTCCGCTCTTCGGAGCTGGATATACTCCCCTAGCTCCGTTCTTTCGGCTTTTGACAACCCGGCGGTGAACGGGAGGGCATCAACATCCAGACATTCGTGGGCCCAGGGGGTGGAGCCATTGAATACGGTATCTATCCATATCTTCCCCTGCTCAATTGTTGATTTGTCTTTATCGACCGTGAATATTCGGCTGCCTTGGAAGTAGAATCCTCGGAATGCCTTTAGTACTTCTGTCTCTCTCATTGTGGCGAATATCGGTTGATAGGCGGGATTTGGCCCCATTGCATTCATAAGATCTTGAGCTTGATTCCTTGCCGTGAAACGAGTTTTTTCGTCTGGGTCATAAGTCGCTGTGTACATAAGTTTGGCTAGGGCTGTTTGGACTAATGTCTTATGACTGTCAGATGGCGCCTTTGGCAATGATTGTGGAAGTCCCCTGATAAGTTTTTGCTCGGCTGAAGTCAGTGCAACTGGTGTCTCCATTTTCAGTTGTTTAATAGATGCTGTCAGCGTTTGGTGGATCTCGGGATTCATGGATTCTTTTAGTTCCGCGAGTGTTCCTTCGGAGCGTGTGAGCTGTTCTATTTGCTTCAATCCCTTGTCTGTTTGAGGAAGGGCCGCGGCGAATCCTAAGATCAATTCTCTTGCTTGAGTTATTTGTGTTTCCCAGGCCTGTCCGGTGGAGGTCCCCCGATACCGTTCAAGAAGTCTGGTTGGCAGAGCATTTAGCGTCTCATTCTGAGGCAGCGCGAGGAGCGAGAGATCAACGGTAGCTCTGAGCGTATCTGCGTCATGACCCTTAAAATCGAACATGGCAAGCCGTGTCATGGTTTTTGTGAGGAATATGGAGGCGTTTTTCATCCCATCCTTTCCAAGAGAAATACCGCGGGCCACTTGCTCTGCGCATTCGCGTTCTTTTTGTGCTTGGGCTTTCTCTGATTCTGTCTGATCTTCTGAAAAAATTGTCACAGAGGCTGCATTGAGCTGAGCTCGAAGTTGAGCTATTTTTTCTTGAAGAAGGGTTTTGGCTTCCGGTTGTTCTATTTCTTCTGGCATTGCTTGCACTTGCTCTTCCAATTCTTTTAAGTCGGCACATGCCTCGTAGAATGCCTTGGCTCGCTCCATGCCAGAGCTGTTTAGGGCAATGCCCAGGTTTTTTAGCACTAAGGCGCTTTTTGGAGCAAAATTTGCAACACCTGCTTTGAAAAGACTTTCTAAGACTTTAAGGCGATTGCTGAGAGCGACAATAGAGGCTTCACAGATCGCTCGTCCTATAAATTGTCCTCCAGAGGCAGCGGCTTTTCCATATGTAATCTGCAGCTTGTCAAGGGATGCTCTCGCTTTATCGAGGGTACCTTTGAGTTCTTCGAGAGTTTCTGTGTCCTGAACAGTGGCTTCTCCAGACGCGACCTTGTTGAGAAGCGCTGAAGTTTTTTTATTGAGATCTTCAATAAAGCCGGTCAGTTCTTTGATCTGTTTTTGATGGATGGATCTTCCAGAAAATGTGAGCCTGAGGATTGTATCTGTTTCCGTTCTAGCTTCCGTTCCAGCGGTCTTTTGTGTGTCTGCAATTAAAAGAAGCATAACAACCTTTAGAGCCTCTTTTTCCCTTTCGAATGTTTGTTTCTCGGCCTTTTTCCAGAAGGGAAAGAATGGAGAATAACCTTCGACGACCGTCTTTGCAGCCACGAGAGAGCCTAGAATTAATGCTGTGGCCTGCATAAGGATCTTTTTTGCCGTTGGGTTTGCTTCAATATCAGGTAAGTCGAGAAGCCGATTAATTTCGTACAATTGAGTTCTTACTACCTCAACATTTCCATGGATCTCGGTGAGATCTATGTGATGTCGCGCTCCACGACTGAGCTTTTGGCAGGCCGTTTGCGCTTCTTTTGCAAGGGCAAGTGCTGTTTGTGCTGAGGGTTCTTGAAGCTCAGCATAGACAGTAAGAGATGTTTCGAGAGTATGGAGTTGCGCTTGCATCTGGGAGTATTCTTGTGACAGGCGGACAAACTCATGTTTCCCAAGGTTCTTGCCTTCTTCTACAAGCTGTTTTTTGGCCTTTGATAAACTTTCCTTTAGCCTTTTAATCTCCTCGTTTTTCTCACTAATGAGAGTGGGGAAGGCGGTGGGATCAATATCCTCAAATTGTGTCCAGACCGGGGTTTCTTGAAGTTTTCGAATATCATGACCAAGTTTCGACATGGTGACTTTAAACTGCCCATCAGCTTTGCGGGTCGGGCCGTCTGCTGTCGCGCCCTCAAATCGAGTCCATGCCTTGCCTGCGCCTTCAGGTCTCTCTTCGGTTTCAGGTGGTTTTGGTGCCGGACTCGATGGTGGCCGAGGTAGAAGAGGAAAGGGTTCGAATTCCATACGACATCCTTTTTTGGCTTTGTGGCTTTTTTATTCCTATACCTTTTAGTAATTTCTTGTCGCGAGTTTTTTATACCCAAACAAGTTGAAGAATTGGGAATTTTCCAATGATGTACATGGAAGACGGCGAAGTCGTGTAGGCTGCTCGAATCTTGCAGCGCAACGCGTTTCGGTTAGAGGGGCTTCGTGGAAATTCGTGCCAGAGGCTGGCCAATCTTACAGAGGACTTCATGCCCGGACTGTGCAAGGGTGATGAGGTCCTCGGATATTGTGACCTGGTTTGGCTCGAACAGGAGGATGATAGCGGAGCCTCCGAGGCGGAAAAACCCTTTTTCCTGCCCTTTTTTGACCCAGGAGTTGGGGATAAAGTCCTGGACGATGCTCCCGCAGTTGGTGGCGCCTACTTCGATATAGGCAATCGTCGCTGCGTCTTCTGTTTCAATAAGGGTGACAGCACGACGGTTTGTCCAAAAGATCCATGGAAACTGTGAGGTGGCAACGGGATTGACGGAGAAGAGCGAGCCGTGGATCCATGATGTGCCACAGGCCTTTCCGCTGATGGGGAAATTAAATCGGTGGTAGTCGGCAGGGCATAGACGGCAGATCACGGCAGTACCGCCGTAAAACCGTGCGGCAAGGCTTTTGCAGCCAAGGAGCTTGTCGAGGCAGAGAGACTGCGATTTCACAGAGAGTTCTTGGCAAGGATTCAGGACGGGAATGATGGTATAGCGTCCGTCAGCAGGAATGGTGATGATAGAAGGATCGGCATCTTGCTTGCGACATTCTGGGCGAAGACGGCGCGTGAAGAAGTCATTGAAGCTGGTGAATTGGTCAAGGGGGAGAATGTGTTCCGACGTTCTGATATGAAACCGCTTGCAAAAGGGGACGATCAGCTGTCGGCTTTTTTTAGTGTCGTAGTATTTGCCAACGGCCCATGACATCACTGGCCAGCGGAAGAGGGTATGAAGCAGAAAGCGGCCGACTGTTTTGGAAGCAATGCTCTCTCCATACAGCAAGCGCAGTCCCCAGTCACCCCATACTTCTTCTTCCATGGGTTGTTGAGAGACTCTGTCAATTACGATGAGAGGGTGTTGTTCTATGGTCATGAGGCACAGATGGGCGGTATAGCCCTGTTTTTTGCTGTTTTCGAAATTCGCTCTAGCTCTTCTAAAAATGCTAAGCGAAAGTAGGGTTCTACATGGGTTTCATGAATGCTGTTGAGAAGTTTTAATGCGCATTCTGAAAGCTTATACAAGGATTCGGTGTTGCTTGGCGATTGAATGCAAAGTGCCTCTTGGGAGCGAAATGCCGCTAGGTTAGCCTGTAGAGCTTTGAGTTGGGAACAGGTGGTTTCAGACGCTTGCAGCAGGAGCGCAATTTGCTTATCCTCAGTCAAGTGGCCTTCTGGATACTCTTCTTCTGGGCTTGCCTCCGCCAAAAGGAGCGTGGTCGAGAAGGGAAACAGACAACAGGCGATTGTGAGAATGACACGTTTCATAGCAGCCTCTATCAATGATGAGATAAAATCGTAGGCGAATCTATACCTGGAAGTCAAATAGATACGGTTCTTTGTTGCTGTACGATCAGACATAATTTTCGCGAATATGCCACATGGCCAGTTGATAGATGTCATTGAGAATGGAATGGGTTCCGATATCAAATATCCTCCGAGGACCAATATCCCACGCCTCTCCGAGCGGGGTAATCCGCCTGTCCATCAGGCGGCAGATGGTCGGAACAGGGTCACCTCCTGCCACAGCATTCTTGACCGTCTCAAACCCCTCTTCTGGGCTGAACAGATGGGCAGAGCCAAAGGAATATACATCAATCTGCGTCCGCTCTTCTGGTGTCAGCTCTTCACGGATGGCTTCAAGCATAGCGCCGCCCCCAGAATGGGCAAAGATCACAAGCCTCGGATGCTGTTCTATGGCTCGATGCGAAGCAAGAGATACTCTTCTGTCGGAGTCAGAATGGGGAAGATCGGTGGCGGCAAGCTCGTGAAGACGCGCCCTGATATTGGCCAACAAGAGGTCGCAGCCCGAGGGCCGATGGCCAACCATAATGGTACGAATCACCTGATCGTAGCGCAGGGGGATATAGGTGTAGTGAACGAGGCAGCCGTTGAAGATGTTCGAGATAGAATAGGCTACTCTACGGCATGAATCGCGTGTTGTGTTAACGCCATTGACGAATAGCATTCTGACGTGAGAGGAAAAGGGCTTTATCCCTACGCTCCCATTCATTGCTACCCCAGGAGGGGTGAAGAGGGGGGCTGCCACCACCTGAATTTTCTGAATGATCGACGCGAGAAGAAGCCAAATGGCAGCTGCTGCGGAGGATACGGCTGAGCAGATGGCGTAGGCAGCGGAAAAAAAAGAACTGGTGTTTTGAGAAAGGGATTCTGGAATGCACATAGGAGAAGTTCAGCATAAATAAAAATATTAATAACGGATTCTTAGTATTGTTTCATGAGGCGATCGATAGATCGTTTGTCTTCCCGAGCTTTTATAGCCTCGCGTTTATCATGGATTTTTTTGCCTTTCGCGAGAGAAATTTTTAGTTTTGCAAGCCCACCCCTCAGATAGATGGCGAGAGGAATACAGGTAAGTCCCTTTTCTTGAATGGCCGCTGCTATGGTCTGTATTTCACGTCGATTGGCCAGCAGCTTGCGTTTCCGACGTTCGTCATGATTACAGAAACTGCCGAAGGCGTATGGGGGGATCGAAGATCCGATAAGCCATAGCTCACCTTGCTCGACAGCGACAAACGCTTCTTGAAGACTCCCGCCATTGGCACGCAAGGATTTTATCTCAGTGCCGACCAGCTGGATCCCAACCTCAAATGTCTCAAGGATTTCATATTCATGAAAGGCCTTCCTGTTGGACACGAGGTCTTTACTGTGAGGAGCAGAAGCAGTATTCATAACTTTTTTAGATCTGATTTCTAGTGTTCACCATGAGAACCAACAGTACCCGACTTTCTCGTCTCCCTGCAAGGAGAAGTTCTTGCTAGAATGGTCTCCTTCTATACCTCTTCTTGTTCAAGGCTTGATAAAGGCAGCGTGTTCAGTTGCAAGGGCTCTCTTTATGTTGCAAGAGCGCCCGCTGGTAGGACCACGAGTGGATGTCGTGACAAAACAGCGGCCAGTCGCCTGCAGGGGGGATATACGTGGTTTGCGGAAGATGCTCGAAGAGAGAGCGGGCAATGGCAAAGATCTTCTCGGCACAGAAAACCATCGGGCAATACATCGAACCGAGCTGTCTTGCCGTAGCGAATATGCTGCCCATAATTTTTTGGAAGATGTTCTGTGGTTTTGAAGGATCGCTTAGAAGAGATGTTTGCCTGTCAGACAGCTTTCTCTTTTTGATGATGTGAGAGATGGTGCTGCAGATCCGTTTGAAAACATATGAAATGCGGGGAACGATATCTCCGAAAGCTACATAATTGCTGACCTTAAAAAAGCCTGAGGACTGTTTTACAACGCTCGCAGATCCAAAGGTGATAACACTGATCTGCCTGCGCTCTTCAGCGCAGAGCGATGTGCGGAGGGAATTGAGAAGGGCTCCTCCTGCTGAGTGCGCTATGATGACGAGTCTTGCCCTGGCCTGTGTGCGTTCAGCGTCGGGCTTCGTAGATGGAGCGGCTTCTATTTCGTGAAGATGATGCCGAATTGTGCTGAGGAGATGAGGGCTGCTGCGAGGCTGGTCAATTTTGGCAATTGTTTTTATCACTTGGAAGAGAGAAATAGGACAGAAGGAATAGTAGACCTTCGAATCATTGAAAAGCTTAGAGATGCGAGAGGCGGCGTATTCACACATCGGTTTTGTATAGCCAATGCCATTGACAAAGAGAATGCGAACATTGTGGGCTACATCATGCATTCCGACGCTACCATTTTCCGGAAGATGGCGTGAGAAAAGTGCGGCAAATGCATGCTTGATTCTGCTGACTGCTGTAGAGGCAAATCGCGCTACAGACATAGGTGCGTGAGCAAGTCTAGATAAACCAGTGCTTACGAAATTTGAGATCCCTGATATTAGACTCGTCATTTCCGCAATATTCCAATCTGTTAGATATCGGATATGAAGAGCTTATATATATACGTTGCTTTTCCGTAAATTAGGATAGTTGATTTGAAACGTGAGCTGGACGTTAGGATGATCGTTCTGAAATGGATTTCATTGGCGAATAGCCGGCAAGAATTTTGCGTTTTACCTGGTCGTTGGAAAAGACGACTTCATACGCCGTACCCGCTGAGGTTTCTGTCAGCCCTTCCACCCTTCCAATGCCAAACTGGGGATGGAGGACGAGCTGCCCGGCAATGAATTTTTCAGATGATGGACGAGGGGTTTGAGGGAGAGGTTGTGGGGCTGCGGGCCGTGAGATTGTGGTGACAGCGCCGTGAGGTTTAATACACCCCGGAGGGATTTCTTTCATAAAGCGACTTACCCTCATATGATGGAGTCCGCCAAAGAGAAAACGACTTTGAGATGCGCTGACGAAAAGACGGTCTTTTGCTCGCGTCATTCCAACGTAGAAAAGTCGCCTTTCTTCCTCGATCTCTTCATTTCCCTTCTTAGCGTTGATATGGGGAAAGAGGTCTTCTTCAAGGCCTACAATAAACACAACGGGAAATTCAAGCCCTTTTGCATTATGAACGGTGGCAAGGGTGACCTGTGGGCCGCTGTCCCCTCGCTGATCGCGCGCTCCCTCGAGAACAAGCTCTTCTATGAAGAGCAGCGGGGAGATGCCATCGTGGAGGTCATCCCATTCCTGAGCGCGGCTTAGCAGCTGCTCTAAGTTCTCGCGCCGTTCGAGAACAGACTCTGGATCTTTTTCCAGGATTTCTTGATATCCGGAGTCGTGGATAGCGGCGGATATGAGGTCAAAAGCAGATCCTTGTTCTATGAGGCTGCGAAGAGAAGAGATGATAGTGCAGAACTTTGCCAGGCTCTCCTGCTGCTTTTTGGAGACAGTGCCATTGCCGGCAGCTGCGTCAAGCGCCACATCGTAGATAGGGCGGTTGGTGTCGGTTGCTGTCTGGCGGAGCTTTGCCATGGTGACATCGCCGATGCCGCGCCCTATTGTTTTTAATGCCCTTTCAAAGGCGATGAGGTCCTGTGGCAATGAGGCGATCTGGAGGAAGCTTAACACATCTTTGATCTCCCTTCTGGAGTAGAAGGGCGTCCCCCCCCAGATTCTATAGGGAATTCGATATTCGATCAGGCGGTCTTCAAGAGGGCGTGATTGTGCGTTGGTGCGGTATAGGATAGCGATATGATCAAAGCCGATGTTCTCTTCTGTCAGCGAGTCAATTGTTGATGTGACAAACTCCGCTTCCTGGCGTTCTGTCTGCCCAATATAGCGAACGATGGGCTCTCCGCGTCCACGGTCGCTCCAGAGCGCTTTTTCAAGACGTCTCTCGTTGCAGCTAATCAGGGCGTTTGACGCTTCAAGGATGACATTGGTGCTGCGGTAGTTTTGTTCGAGGCGGATGACAGTGGCATTTGGAAAATGCTGCTGGAAGGAGAGGATATTTGTGATTTTCGCCCCGCGCCATGAGTAGATAGACTGGTCGGGGTCGCCAACGGCGAAGATATTCATCGTTGTCCCTACCAGTGAGGAGGCGAACTGGCATTGGCTGTCGCTTGTATCTTGATATTCATCGACGAGGAGGTGGTGCCAACGTTGGTGATATCGGCAGAGGGCCTCAGGAAACTGTTTGAAGAGCTCAATGGGCAGATAGATCAGGTCGTCAAAGTCAACGGCACCAGATGTCTTGAGGCGTTGTTGGTACTGTTCAAAGATAGACTGGGTCAGAGAATCAAATGAGAGAAGAGAGGAAGGGTTGTTTTTAATCCGTGACAGAGCGGCTTTAAAGGTAGATAGCTCTGAGTCTTTGCATTGAATGCCACGATCTTTCAGGCAGTCTTTGAGTGTCTTTTCGCTATCATCTTCCGCATAGATGGCAAAGCTTTGCGGATATCCGAGCATGTTGATGGACTCTCTTAGAATCCGAGCTCCCAAACTGTGGAAAGTAGAGACTAATACTTCAGAGCCTACCAGATGGTGAACACGCTCTCGCATCTCCTTGGCAGCCTTGTTGGTAAATGTCACGGCAGCGATGGTTTGCGGCAAGACGCCGGAGCGTATCAAGTGAGCGACGCGCATGGTGGCAACGCGCGTCTTGCCAGACCCAGCTCCTGCGATGACGAGGGCAGGTCCTCCAAGGTGGCATACCGCTTGGCGCTGCGCGGGGTTGAGGCGGTCAAACTCGCGATCGAACTGGGAGTGT
The DNA here is from genome assembly GCA_903848235.1 of Chlamydiia bacterium. GTDB lineage: Bacteria > Chlamydiota > Chlamydiia > Chlamydiales > FEN-1388 > CAINFV01. The sequence goes on from CAINFV010000169.1 coordinate 22,920, forward strand.
TCCACGAATAATATCTCCAGAAAAGGGCCTATGCCTAAACAAGTTGAAAAATTGGTTTTTGCCTAGTTCTCGACTTTGCAAATTTTTGGGCCCATCTTCGGCGAGAAGCTTCCCACAGCTAAATGAATTTCTCAGGAAGGGTGAAAATACCCATTCCTTCGAAATTCATTACGCTGTGGTTTGCTTCTCCCTCGAATAGAGGGCCCAAAAATTTGCAAAGTCGAGTTGGCCGAAAACCAATTTTTCAACTTGTTTGGGTATGTAATTATAGCCGGTAGAGGGAGGATCTGCAAGGTGAGTTTCAGGCTGGAGCGAGAACGAACACCGGTTGGTGTCCAGTATATTCGAAGGTGTTCAAATCACAGGGTGAAAAGCCAAAGGTGGCGACACATCTCCAGCCTTCAAAGATTTTATTTATGCGCTTTTCGCCGTATTGACGATGAGCATTCCAGAATAAATGATCTTTTCCTACTGGGATGGAAAGAATGAGAAGTCCCCCCTCTTTGAGCATGCCCTTCGCTTGCCGCATCCATTGAATGTCGCCATCTGGATTGATGGGGTCACCGTATCGGCCAAGCCCATCGTGCTCAAGACTAGAGACAGAGAGAACGACATCAAATTTTCGAGGGGTTTTGGCATATTCTTCAACGGTCATCACCTCTAACAATGGATGGTCCGTTACAATCTTGTTGTATTCGATTGTGGTGGGTTTTCCATCAAAGCTCAGGACGATAGCTTCATACCAGGGAACCACCGAGCCTATGATGGCAACATCTTTTCCGGTAATAGAAAAGGTTGAAAGGGCGTTGTAGAGGTATTCGTCGGTCTGTCCGTAATAATTTTGTTCTCGTCGATCTGCTTTTGCTACGAGTTCATCGATGACCTCTTTTGAATATACGTTCGGTTCTGTTTGGTTGGTGGTGCCGTCCAGATACATGTTGGTGACGGGGATTTCCCCATTACAGGTAAATCTACTCCACAGCTCTTCCGGGATTTGCCGAGGGGGCTCGGCGGCAAGGTTATATGTGATCATGAATAATAGACCGAGAATATAGCAGTACTGCATTGTCTCACCTTCGTGACCGGTCAAAAAAAACGGGAGCTCTTCCTTAGATAGCACAAGATTTTAAATTTTGACAGCGTTTCATTTCGTACTGTCGATTATATCAAGAAATTCAGGGTTCCGGCTACTCTGCCATTGCAAGGGCCTCGCCCGAGTGCGGCCATGTTTGAAGAGGGGTGTTTTCAGATGATTGTTGCCTGTTATCGTTTCTGTTTTTTGTATTGCCTTGCAGTTTCTGGCCTCCTTCTGGGGCGTGTAGAGGTTGGTATCGATCGTTTGTTTCAGCCAGAGTATCTTGCCCTTGTCGAAAACAAGAAGGTTGGCATCATCACGAATCAGACAGGTGTCAATAGCCATCTTGAGGGAACGCTTGATCTGTTTGAGCGACAGCATGCTGCTGGGAAGCTTTCGTTAGTGTGCGTCTTTGCTCCTGAACACGGGTTGACAGGAGAAGAGTATGCTGGCGACAACGTCATGGATCAAAAGACGGGCAAGGGAATCCCCGTCTACAGTTTGCATGGAGCTACTCGCAGGCCAACGGCGCAGATGCTCAAAGGACTCGATGTCATTGTCTACGATATTCAAGATATTGGATGTCGCTCATATACCTTTGCCTCAACGCTTTTCTATGCCATGGAAGAGGCGGCGAAAAAAGGCATCGACGTGGTGGTCCTTGACCGGCCAAACCCTATGGGGGGGAAGATAGCCGACGGCCCTATGCTTGATAATCGATATCGTTCGTTTGTAGGCTATGTGAACGTAGCCTATTGCCATGGGATGACCATTGGTGAGCTGTCCGAGTTTTTCAACGGGGAATACAAGGTTGGATGCAACCTTACCGTGGTGCCTATGAAAGGATGGAAGCGCGGCATGAGGTTTGAAGAGACGGGTCTTGCTTGGATTCCGACAAGTCCTAATATTCCAGAACCGTCCAGCCCCTTTTTCTACCCTGCCACCGGTATCTTAGGAGAGCTGCAGTTGGTGTCAACAGGCATTGGCGGCTCTTTGCCTTTTAAAATTGTGGTCGCTCCGTGGATTGACCGCAAGGGGTTGGCGCGGAGGCTTAACCAGGGAGGGCTTGAGGGAGTTCACTTCCAGGAGACGCGAGTCAAGCCGTATACTGGAAAGAATGCCGCCAAGCTGTGCGAAGGGGTATTGATCATTCCTACCGACTGGAATCGTTTTAATCCAATACGGGTACAGTACTTGCTGTTTGACGTCCTCAAGCAGATGTATCCAAAGCAGTTTCGTCAAGCGCTCTTGGGATTGGGGAAGCAGCTAGAATTTTTCCACCGGGTGTGTGGATCGCCAGCGGTCTATGAGATCCTCTTACAAGAGGATCATCTGTATCAGAAGCTCGTTACCCTGCATACTGAAGAGCGGCATACGTTCCTCAAGCTTCGGCAAAAATACCTGAATCCTCTCTATTCAGACGGATAGTTGGCAGTCAAAGATCGAGAATGCTAAAAACAAGACCTTTCTCTTGACAGAAATCGGGGTCAGCCAGATACAATCTCCTTTCCGCTAGCACATCGACTTTTGATTTGCCAAGCGGAATCAAGTTATGTCAGAAGAACTCGGGAGACCACGAATGATGAAAGTTAATCCTCTCGGCAACCGTGTATTGGTGCGACGCTCTACGGTAAAATCAACGAAGGGGGGCATCCTCCTTCCCGATACCGCCCAAGAAAAACCAAAAGAGGGCGAAATTCTCGCTGTCGGCCCAGGAAAAACGAACGACCGCGGCGAAATAGAGCCTCTTAACGTTAAGATTGGCGATCACGTGATCTTCGGTTCCTATGCAGGGACAGAAGTGAAAGGAATGAATGATGACAAGGAATACCTTCTCCTCACAGAAGATGAGATCCTTGGAATCGTAACAGAAAAATAATCGGCTCGATGTTTTAGCTACGTATTTCCTGAAGGAAAATGACTATGGCGAAGATGATTCAATTTAGTGAAGATGCCTTGAAATCTCTGTCAAAAGGTGTCCGCACCCTCGCAAAGGCTGTCAAAGTGACGTTAGGGCCAAAAGGTCGAAACGTCGTGATCAATAAAGGGTTTGGCGCCCCACTGTCAACAAAAGACGGTGTCACGGTGGCAAAAGAGATTGCTCTGAAGGATAAATTCGAAAATATCGGGGCCCAGCTTGTCAAAGAGGTGGCGTCAAAGACATCAGACGTCGCAGGAGATGGCACGACAACAGCGATTGTATTGGCAGAGTCCATCTTCCAACAAGGCCTGAAATACGTCTCCGCAGGTGCTAATCCTATGGCCGTTCGCCTTGGGATCGACAAAGCGGTGGAAGTTCTCGTCGACGCGCTCTCAAAGATGTCTCAGCCGGTTAACAGCCGCCAAGAGATCTGCCAGACAGCAACCGTCTCTGCTAACAACGATCCTGAGATCGGAGATATCATCGCCCATGCTATGGAAAAGGTAGGACGCGATGGCATTATCACTGTGTCAGAGGCAAAGGGCATCGAAACAACGCTCGACGTCGTAGAAGGGATGCAGTTCGACAAGGGATATCTCTCTCCGTACTTCATCACCAACAGCGAAGCGATGTGCGTAGAACTTGAAAACCCTCTTATCTTCGTCACAGACAAAAAGCTGTCTTCTGCCAAAGACATTGTCCCTGTCCTCGAAAAGGCAATGGAGAAAGGACCTTGTCCATTTCTCATCATTGCCGATGATGTAGACGGCGAAGCTCTGGCCACTCTTGTTGTCAACAAGCTCAAGGCAGGACTTCCAGTCGCCGCTGTCAAGGCTCCTGGATTTGGCGACAGGAAGAAAGCTGTTCTCCAGGATATCGCTATCCTCACAGGCGCAACCCTCATCTCCGAAGAGATAGGTCTTCGTATCGACGATGTGACAATAGCCTCGTTCGGACGTGCGAAATCTGTCAAAGTAGCAAAAGATGATACTACGATTATCGATGGTCAAGGAGATGGCAATAAGCTCAAAGAACGTATCCACGAGATACGAGCAGAGATTGCTAATACAACCTCCACCTACGAACAAGAAAAGCTCGAAGAGCGCCTTGCACGCCTTGTAGGAGGTGTTGCTGTAATCAACGTCGGAGCTGCGACAGAGACGGAGCTTAAAGAGAAGAAGGCACGCGTAGAAGATGCTCTTCACGCAACACGTGCCGCCGTCGCTGAAGGCATTGTTCCAGGAGGCGGCGTCGCTCTCGTACGCGCCACAAAAGCTCTTGACAAGCTTAAAGAGACAGGTGATGAAGCAATCGGCGTGCAGATCGTCCGCCAAGCGGCATTCGAGCCTTCGATTGCTATCGCCAATAACTGCGGCAAGCAGGGTCAGCTTATTGCTGAAAAGATCTTCGAAGCACAAGGATCGTGGGGATATAACGGCCTCACAGATACCTTTGGAGATCTTGTCAAAGAAGGTGTCATCGATCCCGTCCTCGTTACCAAGACAGCGCTGATAAACGCTGCCTCTGTAGCTTCGCTTCTCCTCACCACAGCTGCCATGATCACAGATAAACCTGTGAAAAAACAGCCACTATCCCCTCAAGGAATGGGAGGAATGGGTGGCATGGGCGGCATGGGTGGTATGGGAGGAATGGGCGGCATGGGAATGGGAGACATGGGAGACTTCTAAACATATTAAGAAGCACAACGCCGCTCATAGCGGCGTTGTGCTCTTTTTTTTAACCATATGTCATACTATGCCAACATACGAATACCATTGCTCACAGTGTAACGAGATCAAAGAGATCGTTCAGAAAATCAACGATCCCGAATTGAAGATCTGTCCTGACTGTCACAAAGAGACTCTTACGAAACGGATCTCGTCTTCTATCAGCCTTCAGTTCAAAGGCTCAGGGTTCTACGCCACCGACTACCCGAAAAAATCCTCATGCTGCGGCGGCTGCGGCGGCAAATGCTCTAAAAAGCACGACGCTGAGTAACGCCCCTTACATTTTCTTAACGTACGATAGATACAGTAAAAATCTATCTACGTAGGGTAAGGGATATGCAGAAGATTTTTTTTCCATTTTTTCTCATTTGTCTATTGATCGTCGCTACTGCCTCTGGGGTAGACCCAAGGGCAGCTCATGTCATGGCTCAGTTGCAATTTCTGCCTCTCTGGTGTCAACCTTCACTATTCTTTTTAAAGGATGGCGGCGCTGTTTTTGATGGCTATCGTATCGAAAAAGAAATGGATGGGTGTGGGCATGTTGTTGGGGTGACGTTGGTGCGGGACAGAGATGGGAGTGTTGAGGAAAGAGTCGATGCTACGTGGGAGAGCGGATGCTCGATGGACCGTCTGGTACGTGTCGCTGGCGATGGGATTACGCATCTGTTCGAATATGATGAACACGATTGCGCGGTTCGGCATGTGCTGGTGGGTAATCTCAGTGGGAAGAGCGACGCTTGTGAGGAGTATGAAACGATTTTTCGCTTTGATGCCAGTTTCCGCCCTATAGAAATCCAAGAGGAAAATGGCAAGGTACAGCTGTTGAAGTATCCTGACACCGTAAATCCCTTCGTGGTTGTTGTCGAACGTGGTGTAGGACGCGCTGTTCGCCAGGCGGTTTTCAATGGAGACCTTGAGTTTGAGCAGATAGAAGATGACGGGTGGACGGTTGATATCAACGATCTGTCACATGTGAGTTGGCGACGGTGGAAGAAGGCTTGCGTAGAGGATTCTTGGGGGAAGATCTGTCAGACAGTGACCATTGGTGCTTATGACCCGAAAAAAGGCCAGGACGTCGTGCTCAGACGGGAAAGTTCTCTGCTGGCAACGAATGGCGATGTTCTGAAGACAGAGGTGTTTGACAGTGATGGCGCCCTTGTGAGCACGACGTTGGGGCGGCAGGATGGTTGTCACCTCGATCCTTCGAGCATTGATGACATCCGCGAATTTATCAGAGAGATTCTTTCGGGAATCCCTTCGAAGGCCGTGCCAACGAAGAAGCCGTTCGAAGGCGGGGGCGAGCTTGTCTATGCGAGGAATACTTCGCGAAGGCAGTGGGCAAGTGTTATCTATAAAGATGGCACGCAGGAGAGCTGTGAATATGACCGTGACGGCTCTTTATCGCAGATTGTCTATAGAGATGGCCGTAGGGTTGTTGTAAAGAGGGAGTGCGGTGGGCGTTTGTTATCCGCCTTAGAATGGGAAGCAGGAGCCGTAGCCGCTTCTCATACCACGAATGAGTACCAAGGGCCCTTCCTTAGTGCTTGGATGACGGATGGCGTGGCCGAATGTCGTATGGGAAGAGATTGCTTTGGGCGTGTGACGACGATAGATATCAAGGGGAAGGATGGTGCTTCAGGGTATGCCATACGATACGATCTGCTGGATCGAGTCATAGGTGTTGAGGTGACAGGTCGCGATGCGTGGAGCTATGAGAGATTGTTTTCTGTAGATGGAACAGAGGTGACGACAGAGTATACAAACGGCGGTGTGACGACGGTTGTCCATGAGGTAAGAAGCCCTGAGGGAGCTGTACAAACACGAGAAGAAGAGGCCGCTCCCGGGCAGTCATTTCTCTATTCCTATGACACAGAAGGGCGCCTGCTGCGCATTGACCGAAGCTTCGATGGAAAAAACTCCATGATCGTTGAGAAGCAGTATGTGAAGGCCGTTGACGGGACGCTGTATCAAGAGACATCGAGCTTTTCAGATGGAACAACACAGATTGAGGAGCGGAGGGATGCGGGGAAGCTGCTACGCCACATATGGACCAATGCCGATGGCACTACTGCATTAGAGGAGAAGACAATATCTACCGATGATCGAGGTTCGAAATCTGTCCAGCGTACTGCTGGGACTGAGGTGAGCACCGTTGAGTGGAAGGTCGGAGACAATGGCCACCTGACGCAGGTTGGAGGGACGACTTTTGAATATGACCCTTCAGGCCGCTGTATAGTAAAGCGCTCTGCAATGGGACATGAGGTGCATTATGAGTGGAATGCCAAGAGGCAGATGAAGAGGCAGTTCTGTGTTGACGGATCTATTGACTATCGATTTTCATATGATGATAAGGGGCGGATTTGCCGCGCCTTTGATGCTGTTGCACAGAAGGCTGTGATTCGCTCTTTTGATAGCAAGGGTCGTCTGGCGAGCGATGGTGAGACGGCGTCACACGTGCAGGGCGCCTACGATGATACTGGTGCGTTGCTGCGCCTTGAGCTGCCTGGTGGCGCTGTCCTTCGCTATGATGGCAAGAGGGTCTATAAAGAGGGGGAAGGACGGGCATGGAATGTAGAAACAGGCACGACGAAGAGTGTCTTAGGGAAGACAGCTTTGATGTGCTTCGAGGTAGGAGAGATGGAATTCCAGGATCCATTAGGATGCTGGAAGGAGA
>CAINFV010000170.1 GCA_903848235.1 Chlamydiia bacterium
ACGTGGGGCGGGAGCAGCTGGTGGGCAGGTGCTGTACCAGGGAGCTGTGAAAGATCTAGAAAAAGTCACTGAGTCACACACCTCTGACTACCTCTTTAGAAGAAAGAGCATTGCTGCCAATAACAAAAAGACAGGCAAGGCGAAGAAACACATTTCTCTGCGTGGGGTCAGTCACAGAAACATCACTAACCTCGACCTTCAGCTGCCACTAGAACGGTTTATCGCTATTACCGGTGTCTCGGGATCTGGAAAGTCATCTCTGATTTTCGAAACTCTCTATCCAGCGCTTTCTAACATACTTATGCGTAGTGATTTAGAAAACGGAGCCTTTACTTCGATCACCGGCCATCACCATCTGGACAAAGTCATACACATCGACCAGACGCCAATTGGCAGAACACCACGATCAAATCCAGCGACGTATAGCGGGGTCTTCGATGACATACGAGCGCTTTTTGCCTCGCTTCCAGAAAGCAAGGCTCGCGGATTCCTCGCTGGGCAGTTTAGCTTCAATGTCAAGCAGGGCGTCTGTTCTACCTGTTCAGGGATGGGAGTCGTCGCTGTAGACATGGACTTCCTCGAACAGGCATGGGTGCTCTGTTCCTCGTGTGAAGGAAAGCGCTTTGATGCCAAAACATTGTCGATCCTCTATAAAGGCAAGTCTATCCTAGATGTCTTGAATATGACCTGTGCAGAAGCTCTTGATTTTTTCAGCGCTATTCCTCACATCAAGGCAAGCCTTGCAACGCTCTGCCGAGTAGGCCTTGACTACATACACTTAGGGCAGTCGGCAACAACGCTCTCTGGAGGAGAAGCGCAGCGGCTGAAGATCGCCAGAGAGCTCTCACGCCCGGCGACGGGAAAAACGCTGTACCTTCTTGATGAACCGACAACAGGGCTTCATGTCCATGACATCACACGGCTGCTGGACGTCCTTCATGAGTTAGTCTCTCGTGGAAATACCGTTGTTGTCATTGAACACAACATGGAGCTTGTGAAAACAGCAGATTGGGTTATAGATATGGGGCCAGGAGGAGGGAGCGCTGGAGGGCAGATTATCGCAAAGGGACACCCTCAAGAACTTGCACTCCTCCCCTCGCCGACGGGGATTGCTCTTCATAACGTGCTTTTTCCCCTTCCTCTGCCACGACAGCCCCTACCACCGACGAGACTAGAGAAGCCCGAGATTCAAGTTGTAAGAGCACATCAGAACACGTTACAGAACATATCGTTCAAACTTCCCAAAGATCAGCTTATCGCTCTCATCGGCCCTTCTGGATCTGGAAAAAGCTCTCTTGCTATCGAAACGCTATTTGCAGAAGGCCAACGCCAATATGTAGAGTCGTTGTCCCCATATGCACGACACTATATCAAGCAGATGCAACGGCCTTCTGTAGATGCTATCTATGGCCTCCCCCCAACGATTGCCATCACACAGCGCGAACATGCGTCAAACCCCAGAAGTACCGTTGGCACCATTACGGAGATTTACGACTACCTTCGGATTTTCTGGGCCCGTTGCGGCATTGCACATTGCCCGAAGACAGGCTCTGTCATCCGTTCTATGAACAGCGAGAGGGTCGCTGATATTATCCTCTCATGGGATGAGAAATCCCCTGTCTATATTGCTGCAGTTTGCAAAGGTGTGACGTCAACAACTGTTGCTCAGCAGATCGACACCTATAAAAAACTCGGGTTTTCTCGTTTCCGGATCAATGGCAAGCTCATTGATATCACAAATGACGACCTTCCTTCCCTTCGTTCCGGGCGGAAAGTAACACTCGATGTTATCATCGACCGTCTCCGGCCATCGGTGGATGAAAAACAGCGCCTTATCGCCTCTATTGATGAGGCAGCACGTTGTGGTAGAAACTGTCTTCTCGTCATTCGCCATGATAGCGAGAGAATATTTAACCTGGCGTTTTCTGTTGAGAAAACCGGTGAATCATTCCCTGAAATATCGGCACAGACGTTTGCCTTCAACACGTCCCACGGCATGTGTCTTGAATGCCACGGCCTTGGCATCTTGTTCGACGATGATGTATCACTGGAAGCTATCAACAGCCCTTTTTTGTGCAACTGGATACCGACAAAAGGCGTACGCCCTTGCCCATCATGCCATGGAACACGCCTCAACCCTCTTGCCAGGCATGTCACCATCAACGCTAGTTCGATCACAGAAATATGCCATATGCCGATGTCAGAGGCACTCTCATGGATGGCATCTTCTAACCTCCGCGAAAACCTTGAAAAGCCGCTACAACGTGTTTTTGATGAGATACAACATCGTCTCCGCCTTATCGATGAGGTAGGAATCGGCTATCTCTCATTAAACCGTTGTGCATCATCTCTTTCGAGCGGCGAGGCGCACCGAGTGCGGCTGATATCGCAAATTGGATCACAGCTCTCAGAGTTGTTATACGTCCTAGACGAACCAACGACGGGCCTTCACCCCCAGGACATAGAGCGTCTGCTCGCAGTCTTACAGCGAATAAAAGCTCTTGGCAATACGGTTGTTGTTATCGAACATGACCCACAGTTTATCGAGCATGCAGATCATATCCTCGAGCTAGGGCCGCAGGGTGGATTAGAGGGAGGGAAGATCGTTTTTCAGGATGCGAGTTTGAACGCGTCGAGCCCAACATCTCAAGCATTCTCCGAGCCATTTGTGATGAACGACGGCTCCGCTCTTCTCTCCTCAGCGCCATCGATCGTCATTCGCTCCGCTACGTGCCATAACTTAAAGAATTTTTCATGTACCATCCCCACACAGGCACTCGTTGGCATCGTTGGCGTCTCTGGTGCTGGGAAGTCGACCCTGCTCTACGACGTCCTCGAAGCGTCGCTGCTCGCGCAGCTGAATGACAGGCCTGAGGACAACCCCTTTGTCATCGGCCTAGATATGTTTGAGCGTGTCGTGACTCTCGACCAAAAGCCTATTTCTCATACCACCCGCTCTGATCTCTCCTCCTTCTTAGATCTCTCCACACCTCTACGGCAGTTTTTCGCGTCCCTGCCAGCGGCAAAAGCTCTAGGACTTGATGCTGCAGCGTTCAGCGCCTTTCATCGACGGGGGATGTGTAAGCAGTGTTATGGCTTTGGAGAAAAAAAGATCGACCTGCACTTTTTACCCCCAACACGGATTCCCTGTGAAGGATGCGGCGGCTTGCGACTCAATCCTTCCAGTCTTTCTGTAGAGTATAAGGGGAAAAACCTTGGGCAGATCCTAAAGCTGTCTGTCCTAGAGGCAAAAAAACTTTTCGAAGATCACTGGAAAATCTCTCGCCTTCTCGATAGTCTAGTTGATGTAGGTCTTTCATACGTTCAACTTGGCCGTGAAATGGTGTCATTGTCAACTGGCGAAGCACAACGCGTGAAGCTTGCAAAAGAACTGGCAAAATCCCGAAAGGCAGTGACACTGTACCTGATGGACGAACCTACAACAGGGCTTCATATTCACGAGGTGCGTAGTGTCATTGCACAGCTGCAGAAACTTGTCAGTGAAGGCCATACAGTAATTGTCGTTGAGCATAACATAGAAGTTATTGCGTCCTGCGACTATCTGTTAGAACTAGGCCCCGGGGCGGGGCCACATGGTGGCAAGGTAGTAGCAGCAGGCAGCCCGCGCTCAGTAGCGCGAAAAGCACGGTCCCCGACAGGAATATTTTTGCAAAAGAGAGCAAGATGACGGTAAAGACAATCGAAGTACGATGTGCCTTTTGCCATGCTGTGTTCAAACGTGATGAGGGGCGAGAAGAGCGCCACCCTCTTCAATTTTGCGCCTACTGCGGCTCGCGTCTTCGTACTGAGGAGGCCCTCGCTTCTGTTGACCAAGGGTCCATCTTCCTAAAAGAACACGCTCCAAAACAAGAAGAGGTGATCGGCACCATTGGTCGCTATCTACTCATCAAAAGTATTGGCCGTGGTGGGATGGGAGAAGTCTTCTTAGCATTTGATACAGTATGCGGCCGCCGGGTGGCTTTAAAGCGTATTCGTCCTGACTTTGTGAATAGCCAGCAACTCAGAGAACGGTTTATCAGAGAAGCACGTATCACCAGTCAGCTGATCCATCCCTCCATCATTCCTATCTACAGCATTCACATCGAGCATGATCTCGTCTATTACACGATGCCCTATGTCGCTGGGCAGACGTTAAAGCAAATTCTCAGCTCCGCCTTCGAACAGGAGTCGGCAGAGACGCCAGATCACAAAACATCGATTCACACACTCATACGTCTCTTTCTCGATGTGTTGCAGGCAGTCGCCTATGCCCATTCAAAAGGTGTTCTCCATCGTGATTTAAAACCGGAGAATGTGATCGTTGGAACGTACGGTCAGGTGATCATCTTAGACTGGGGTCTTACGAAGCTGCTCGAAGAGGCAGAAGACGAAGTTGCCATTGAAGGAACTCCCCATGACGAATACCTGCGGCGTCTCACACGTATGGGGAAGCCTGTGGGCACCGTTCCCTATATGGCACCAGAACGCGTCCAAGGAAGAAGAGCCTCTAAGCAGACGGATATCTACGCTCTTGGCGTTATTCTCTATCAAATCCTCACGCTGCGAATGCCTTTTGTGAGGAAGAGTATGAAATCCTTCGTCGAGACATGGCATCTTGAGGAATTTGTCTCTCCTGAAGTGCGGTCTCCATATCGCGATGTGCCGCAAGCGCTCTCTGTCATCGTAAAAAAATGTCTCGCGTCGCTCCCTGAAGATCGTTATGACAACTGTGACGAGCTTATCGAGCATATAGAAAGCTTCCTCGAAGGTCGTTCTGAGTGGTATCCTGCAAAATCTCTGAAGATACAGGACAAAAGCGACTGGGAGTTTCAAGAGAACATCCTGCTAGCAGAGCACTCTGCCATCACCCGCTCTTCAGAGCTTGCCGATTGGTTCAGCCTGATGATTTCCAAAGAGAGTTTTTCTGAAAACATCCGCCTTGATGTAACAGTATGCCTTGGAGAACATAGCAATGGCATTGGCTTCATCCTCGGCGTCCCCGGTGCTGTCCAGCGCCATAATCTCACTGACGGCTACTGGCTCTGGCTTGCCTCTAAAAAATCTGCCACACGCTCTACGATGCTCCTGCGCTCTTCAGCATGCATCCTAGAAGCCCCTGATGTTATCCTTACCCCAAACACCCCATATCAAATCAGAATCGAAAAAGTAGAGCAGACCATCAGCTTGACGATCAATGATGTCCAGCAGTTCGTCTACGCAAGCCATATCCCCGTCGTCGGCACTCACGTTGGTGTCTTAGCCCAAGATGCAGACAGCGATGTAGAGTCTATGGTCGTCTCTATTGGCAGCCAAAATATTATGGTCAACTGCCTCTCTGTCCCTGATGCCTTCTTAGCAAGTCAGGAATTTGACCGTGCACTGTCTGAATACCGCAGAATAGGAGCATCGTTCAGCGGGCGTGCAGAAGGAAGAGACGCTCTATTTCGTGCCGGCATTACTATCCTCGAGCAAGGGAAAAGAGTCTTTGAGCCAAAAGAAAAAGAGGTTTTATTTGACCTCGCCCGCCATGAATTTCAAAAGCTCCGCCATACACCTGGCGCTCCTCTAGAATATCTAGGAAAAGCGCTAGTGTATCAGACGACAGGAGAGTTTGAAGAAGAGGTAAAATGCTTTGAGCTTTCCTTCCGACGATATAAGCACCACCCACTGTTACGCGTCCTCGTCGAACATGTCGTGCTGCGTATGCATGAGAGTTCGCGGCAAAATCGCATTGCCGCCTATCAGTTTATCTGCTTTGTCCTCAGATTCCTCCCTGATGTTGCTGCGAAGCCCTCATCGCAGAAGTTATTTGATAGTCTAAATCGCAACTGGGAAGTACCTCCCTTTTTCTTGTCACACATCGATGATGGAGATGAGTCGCAGCGTCAGGCACGCTTTTGTTTGCTTCTTGCTTTCTGGCTGAAAAAATCCTACGTTGCCTCTGAAATCTTCGAGGAGCTGATCGCCACCCCTGTACTTCCCATATCTCATATTGTCGACTGCCTTCTGTTGTTTGTCACTCTTGACCAGTACGACCTTCTTCGCGATGGCATAAGTCGTTGGCGGCAGCTGCTCTGCGTTGATGAACAAGAAAAATACAGCCATCTATTCCACTGTCTTGCCCTACTCCTCCTCGAAGACTCTGAAGAACGTCTTTTTGCAGCCCGCACATGTCTGTTAGAAGCTCCGCAAGGCGACCTAGAAGCTCATACCCTGCTTTTGATGATGGA
>CAINFV010000171.1 GCA_903848235.1 Chlamydiia bacterium
CGTCTACGGTGATAGCAGAGTGGCTCCAGGGGAGTCCGGTTCATTTAATAGCACGATTCTTGGAGCTATGAACGCAAAGATTGCAAAACTTCATCCTAAACCAGAAGTTGCCTTTTTTCTTGGCGATTGTGTGCGTCCTGCTTGGTCTCGTGACTACGTTCATAATAATGTTCTCGACTGGAAAAAATTTATGAAACGCACTCTGGGAGATATTCCATGCTATGTTGCCATTGGTAACAACGATCTATATGGCAATACTGGGTGGACTGAAAAGCCTCTTCAGGGTGAGTGGCAGGATGCCTTTGATTCATATTCATCGAACGGCCCTGAGAACTACAGAAGCTTGGCCTATTCTATTACACACGGTAAAGGAAAGGAGCGTTGCCTTTTTGTCGTTCTCGATTCTTTCGGCTTTTATACACAGAACGGTGCGTTGGTCAATTTTGACAACGGTATTGATCAGGAACAGCTGAAATGGTTCGCCCAAAAAGCGAAAATGAGCAAGGCTCAGTACAAGTTTGTTCTTAGCCACGGACCTGCCTTTTCGATCGAGGGGTGGCCAGTCCACGCTTCGATTCGTAAGGTTTGGGACCTTATGGGAAAACACCGTTTTGACGGATTTTATTGTGCGCACGAACACATCTTTTCTCGTTGGAACATCACCAAAAGTGTATATCCTAGTGCCGACCACATGATGGTTCAGACTATTGTAGGCAGCGCAGGATCACCTCTTGATGACATTTCTCTCGTCAAAGTCAATTTTCACAAGGCCCACATCCACAGAAACTATGCTTTCGTCGTTGTTGATATAGGAAAGCATAAAATGGTGCAGAAGACCTATGCTTTGCTTCCGAACGGTACAGGGTACACTACTCGTCTGATTGATAGATTTGAGAGAAAAAAATAGGCTAATGTCCAGTTGTAGTCGTATCTTTTCTCCAGTATCATAATGTTGGAGAATTTTGGGTTAATGAAATATTTGTTAGACGGATACAATATTTTGTTCCGCGAAAGAGATACGAACGGCTCTTTGGAAAGTCAAAGAATGCGGCTATTTGAGAAATTGAATCTTTTGGCTGAGGCAACACATCTCAATCTTATCGTTGTTTTAGACTCTCATCAGCAAGCAGGAGAGTTGGAGCGACACCACTACCACTCTCTTGAAATTATCTATACAGATTTTGATCAAACTGCAGATGATTATATTATTGAATATGTTGAATGCCTTCCCTTGAGCAAACGGAATCGGGTGAAGGTTGTCTCTTCCGATAGAACGCTGATGCAAAAAGTTCGTTTCGAACGCGTAGAGGCGCTGTCTGTCCCTGCTTTTTTCAAAGAAGTAGAAAGAAAAGCTCACTCTCTATTGTTGAAAAATACGGAACCTCACCGATCTGTCCAATCTTCAAAAAAAGCAGAGAAGTGCTCTCACCCTGATCTGAGTGATAAGGCGTTGATCGCACTTTTTGAAGCCCGTGTTAAACAGCCTTGATCTTGCCGCTAGATTTCAAAGATGTTTTGTGTAAAATTTTGGCTTCATTTTGAAACATATCGGGAGGACGTTATGGTGGGTTTTGCTCTTGTGGTGCTTGCTGCACTAAGCTTTTGTTCTTCTACGGAGTGTTCGGTACTTCTGCGCAGGCAGCAGAGGACCCATCTGACCAAATTTTCGGGAAATCGGGAGTATATGCAGGCCTTTCCCCTCGAAAAGTATCAGATTTACACTGTTCCACGGCAGGGGAAGTTCTACATAGATACCACGTGTGATTGCATCAAGGGTGTTCTCGCTCGAGGAGAGCCTTGGGAGTCTGAAATAGATGGTGTCATCGCTCAATACACAAAGTCGAGAACGGTAGCGCTTGACATTGGGGCACATATTGGTACCCATACCCTAGGCCTCTCCAGGGCTGTTGGGGCCGATGGGGTGGTGATTGCCTTTGAGCCAAATCCCAAAATATATCGAGAGCTGTGCATGAATTTAACGCTTAATGGATGCACGAACGTCATCCCCGTGCAGTGTGCTCTCGGTGATCACGATGGTCAGATTGGGATTTTGACCAATATCTACCAAAACGAGGGGTCATCGTATGTTGGCGCAGGAAATCAGATCGTAGAGCTACGGAAGCTCGATGATTTTGGAATTCGAAACATTTCCTTCATAAAGATGGATGTTGAGAATTATGAAGACATGGTTCTTATCGTAGGTAGCAGGACGATTGCGGCATCTAGACCGATTATCTTCCTTGAGATTCAGGGCAATGTTGAGCAACGCGCGGCTTTTGGTGGAGACGGAAAAATAAAGACAGCGGCAACGATTTCCTTGCTAAAGAAAATGGGGTACGATGCGGCTCGCTTTGACGGAGTTGATTATTTAGCGACACCCGTCGGGCACTCTGGTAGCTAAATTTTTTATGGGAGACTATAAATTGAGAGCCCTTCTTTGCATCTTAGGTCTATTTTTCAGCACCTTTTCGGCATATGCTGAAGAGCCCGTTAAAAAGCTGCGTTTCTTCAACCTTGATCTTCATATTTCCGTTATAGCAGATGTGCGAAACATTTTTGAGGAACAGGGACATGAAGTTGTAGACTGGAGTATATCGGGGCATACTTGGGTATTTGGAAAGGGGAGAGCGCCTGTTGACGTCGTAAATCAAAATACCTGGATGAACTTAACTCCTGAGATGTGTGACCAGTTTTATGAGCACTACAAAGAGTATCTAAGCCAATTTGATGGATTTATTGTAACCCATACACCTGCTTTTGCACTGCTCTACGAAAAGCTCAATAAGCCTATTATTATTGTAAACTCAACACGGTACGAACAACCATTTACGCAATCTCCTGAAAAATGGAAATGGCTCAACAGCTGCCTTAAAAAGGGTGTTGAAGAGAAAAAAATATTTTTCGTTTCCAATAACAAGGGGGACCAAAAATACCTTCAGCAACAGGCGGGCATCGAGAGCGAACATATCCCTAGCCTCTGTCTCTATACTAATGCGACCTATACAGGGTCTAGAGATGGATTTATTGTCCGATGCCCATTTATGGATGCACTCAAGCGAGGTATTTCGTGCCAGAATCTTATTCAAAACGACCAGCTTCCCTCCCCGCACAGCTGGCAAGAATTGTATGCTTTTAAGGGAATTGTCCACTTTCCCTATAACATAAGTACAATGTCAGTCTTCGAGCAATACAGTGCCAACGTACCGCTTTTCTTCCCGTCAAAAGATTTTTTGCGCACGCTCTGCGCCATTTACCCTGATAATATCCTGAGCCAACTCTCTTTTTTTCAGATTTTTCATTTAAATCCTCCTAGTACACCTGAAGACCTGAATAACATCCAAGATAGAAAAAGTTTGAACTGCTGGATCGATTCTGCCGATTTTTATGATGTTGAAAACATGCCGTATATTCAATATTTTGACTCATTTGACCACTTAGAGGAGCTGCTCCTAACAACTGACTGCAACGCCATCAGCCAAAAGATGAGAGAGCATAATGAAAAACGCAAACAGCTCGTGGTTGAAAAATGGCAAAAGATTTTATCACAGATCGGTGCGCCGTGATTGAGGTAGCTTTTGCAAAAGCCTCTTAGAAGGTGATATATCTCTTCCAATTGAAAGTTGGAGTTTTTTGCCCCGTTAAAGACTCGATCTTTGATCCATCAAAAAACATTTAATAGTACACTATGGGGTGTTTTTTGACGGTCAAATCTCGTGTTTTTTCCGCGACAAAAAACCTCAACTTTCAATTGTCACCGGCATATATCGATTTTTTGCTGATTTTTATTTCGAAAATAAACATGCAATGAGCTTCTGGAGTGCTATCTGAAGTCATGTGCGCCTCTGCAATCGTGTACAGCTACTTCCTGAAATTCATCTTGCCGCAGAAAGCTTCTTACCGACGATGGGCCCAAAAGTTATTCAAAGTCGATACAGATTCTAAGATGTTTCCTCTCTATGTTGTTCATGGAATCCTCTTGCAAAAAGCGGTCAGGGAGAATTACAATTTTTTCTCATAATATTTTAATTGTTGAGGAACTCGTATGGCTGCCCACCTTTCAGATTCTGTTCGTCACGACGTGAACCGTATTGCGCATGAGGGCGATGTGAAACAAGGCTTTGTGTCTCCGGACGAAAGCGGAGAAGGGAGAATCGACGACAGACGAGTCTCTCTCCTCAAAGACATTGCTTTGCCCATCGCGGTGCAAGTGGTCGCTGTTGTTTTTGAGATGTATCTGCTCGATAAATTTTTTTTTGTTGCGAATAATAAATCGTAAACTCGCCTTGACGCTTACATAAAAACCGACAACCCGTATGCTGTGGCGAAAAGGCGATTTTTCATATGGCAAACGCAGAGCAACATGAACGAGGCATTATGTCGACACGGCCAGTACTTGAATCCAACCCCTTGGTGGTTCTTGATGAAGTGAGCAAAAGGCTTGAGATAGATACCTTGGATACGCTTGATCTCTGCCTCCTCGACAAATGCCCCTTCAAAGCTGACAACCCAGGGAAATGGCCATCCTGGGAGGATCTAGATATAAGCTCCTACAGGCAAGGCAATCCCTCCGATAGGGGAGGTGTGATAAAAGCCATACATGATCTGTGTTCGAAGGTTGACCTGATGCTAGATCGTCCTGCATGCCAAAAAGCATTAGGGGCTGAAGCGGTAGACCGCCATCGTGCAGGAGTAGTCTTAGTAAGGAAGAAATTGGCTTTGTTGGAGGATGTCCTCTCTCCGACCGATCCATGGCCTCTGCTGACCGCCCTTGATGAGACGGACAAAAGATTTACGCGTATCGATCTGAATAACCCCGAGGTTAGCATCCTTGATGCGTTTGTGTTCCGCTCTGGCACGCCCGGGCTTTTTACAACATGGACAGCCTTAGATATGACGTCTGTTGAGGCTGGCGCCCCCTCCAACAGAGGGGCTGTGATAACGGCTCTACGCGACCTTCTTTCTAAAAGCGATCAGATGTTGGCTCGTCCGGCCTGTCAGAGGGCATTAGGGAGTACAACTCTAGAGAAATATCAATCTATCATGATCGCCATCAGCGAAAAATTGGCTTTGTTGGCAGACACACTGTCACCGCCTAATCTTCAGCCCCTGTTGTCTATGCTCGATGAGGTAGGGCGAAGATTCGAAAATATTGCCTTAGAAGTACCAGATCTGAGCATTCTTGACTCCTTTGCCTTTCACCCGGGCAAACCTGGGCTGTTTACGGTATGGACAGACCTGGATGTAGCGAACGGCAGAATGGGTAGTCCTAATAACAGGGGCGCGGTGATCATGGCTGTCGACGATCTATTGCGCAAATTCGATCGTATGCTGGCTCGTCCAGTGTGCCAAAAAACGCTGGAGATGACAGCGATACAAAAATATCGCTCCCTGAGAAATACTGTTGGAGAAAAATTAAACCTATTAAAAAATTCGATTGAGCCTACACATCCCATTCTCCCACAGACCGTCTCTTCTGCAGCAGTACCTTTTCTCATTGCGTCCCCTTCCCCCAAGGCGCATGCCGAACTTTCTCTGGAGCAAGAGAAGATAGATGTCGTCAAAAGAAGGATTGGGGATCAGATTCCAATCGTGCGCCCCGCACTTTTTTCTCGAGCAGCTTGGCTAGAGGCTGGGGCGGTGGCTGGAAGCTCGATGATGGCGGCCATTCTCTTTTCGGTAGTTTTCCATTCTTTTGTCAGAGCTATTCCAATTGTTGGAGTGATGGCATTTGTATTCTCATTTATACGCAGGAAGGGCCTCGTTACTGCTACAGAAAAAAGATGTGTGCTAGCTGAGGATCTCTATAAGAAAGCGATTACAAACAATGATATCCTGAATGTTTTCCCACTGCTGACAAGATACGCTCAGGCACAATTTCTTGTTGGGCTGGATTCGAAATTTCGAGAGAACATTGCAGAAAGGTATGCGAGTCTGAAACATATGTGCACACGCATCGATGCCTTTCTCTTAAGTTGTCCAGAGAGTCTTGATCGAGTAAATGCCCTGACCCGCTTTCCTAAGGAAGGCCTCGGAGAACAAGTTGTCTATGTGCTGACAGAGAAAGAGGTTGGCAGGAATATTCAAGGGTAAAAATGTTCGAGCCGGACGCCGTTTCGGAACGTGTAATCACGTCTTAGTTGAAAAAAAAGGCCTTACACTGGACTTTAGTATTTTTTTGGCCCGATTTCGCATTCGTTCTCTTTCAGACTTTTTGCATGTATCATATACCTCTTCTTGTTCAAGGCATACTGCCAGAGGTGACGTAGAATCACCATCGTTATGCTTATTGAAAGAACTATCCAGATCGTGTTGCAAAACCAGCAACTCCAGCAACTACACATAATCAGCCTCAAGAAATGTTCTCATAAGTATTGCACACGCATTATTTGGCGGCAAGGGGCATTGGAGGCCATTGGGCTGAGGCCGCTGAGCAAAAAAAGCCTTAGAATATGCTAGAAAGAATATAGAAGCGTGTTTTCCTCTGCCGTCTGAAAAAAGAGATGCGGAACATGAGGTAAGGATGGAAGAGGCTGTCATCGAACGGTCTGCCCAGCGGACATCGGTTATTTTTGATCTGTGTTGCATTGTGGTCAGATTCTAAAAATCTTTTAGCCTAGAAACGAATATCGTCTGGCGTGATGAAACGACGAAATGAGGCTGTTTAAAATGAGTTCGAAATATTCTACGATCCACGGTACAATAGCTGCCGTATGGATGAATCTACGCTCTTTCTCCCAGCCATAGCAGATAGTGAAGATAAAAGCTGCCCCCTGAAAAATCGCATTCGAAAAAACTATCGTCATGTCCGCAAATGGGCTAAAAGGACACACACTGATTGTTTTCGAGTGTATGATCGCGATATCAAAGAATATCCTCTGGCTATCGATTTTTACGCTGGCCGGTTTAGCGTTCAATACTTCTCATACAATCGCGAAGACGACAATCCTCCTTCTGACCTCGAAAACGAGGTTCTCCAAGCCCTCTATTCTATTTTTGCCATTGATTCCGATGTGATCTATTGGCGTACTCGTGTGCGACGTACGAAAATGCAGCAGTATGAAAAACTCAACGAAGAGAAGCAGTTTTTTATCGTTCATGAATATGGAGTGAAGCTGAAAGTTAATCTGCACGATTATTTAGATACGGGGCTCTTTCTCGACCATAGAGAAACGCGGCTGAAAGTCGCTTCCCTCGCTCGTGGAAAAAGTGTTTTAAATCTTTTCGCCTATACCTGTGCTTTTAGCGTGCAAGCAGCCTACGCTGGAGCGGCGTACACGAAGAGTGTTGATTTATCCAACACCTATACGGAGTGGGGGAGGGAGAACTTTCTTCTGAATTCACTCTCACTTGACAACAACGAAGTGGTGCGAGAGGACTGCCTGAAGTTCCTGGACAGGGAAATAGCGTCGAGAAGGAAGTATGACATCATCGTCATAGACCCTCCAACGATATCCCGCTCGAAGAAAATGGATCAGATGTTCGACATTCAGCAGGACTACGTTTTCTTGCTGTCGAAAGCACTCCGCCTTCTTGTAAAGGGAGGAACGATATTTTTTAGTACGAACTCTCGTCGATTTTCGTTCGACCAAAGTCTTTTTGAATCCTGTTCCATACAAGACATATCAAAAAAAACAATTCCCATCGATTTTCACAATCAGAAGATCCATCGCTGCTGGCAAATTTCAGCCACTTAGGAGTCTAGATTATTTAAACATGACTCCTTAGCTCGGCTTCCTTATCCCGTAGTTCTTTCAAAGAAGAATTTTTTGTCTCTTACAACAAGAATGGCGGCAACGATGAGCATGAGGATGGTGGCGATGCATTTGGTAAAAGGCTCTGTTCGAAAGATGACATAGAAAATATCGAGCATGAAGTGAAATATAATTGCGGAAGCAATGCTGCGGCTGTTTTTGAAATAAATCCAGTTCATCAAAATCGAGGCTGCTTGGATGCTAACGAAGAAATTGATGACATAGAGGAAATTCGTCTCCCACAATACATGGTGATAGTAGCCATTGATGAAAAATAATGGCAGATGCCACATCGCCCAGAGAAAACCAAACAGCAGCGAAGTCCTAAAGAGATTGAAATAGGACCTGAGGCTATCCACACCATACCCACGCCAACCCAGCTCTTCAAATATTGGGGCGAGGGAGAGGATGAACAGGCTGATCACAGCATGATCTTTGAGGACTTTGTACTCCTCTGACAAGCAAAATTGAGCGGGCGACAGCCCGAAGAATAGTGAAAGTGCTGTTGCGAGAAGTATGATGACTGGCACGATCAAGAATAAGAAGGGGAGGAAACGGGGTTTGATTATAATCAAACGCAATCTGTCCCAGAAATCTTTCCGTAACTCTTTGTTATCGGGGCCTGAAAGCATGATCAAAGCTGCGACACTTGGGCCAAACAGACCGGGGATTATGAGGAGCATTTGATACTTGTCCATCCCTTCCTGATAGCTGAAATAGGCTGCGAGGAACCAGGAAATCCATGAGATAAGAAAGGTGATGAGAAAAAAACGAATTGGCCTATACGCGTGTATTGATTGCGTAGCTGTCCTCATGCGTTCCTCAGTGAATCTAGATTTCAATGTCGATTTGGAGGGCCCATCTCCATTTTCCGTAGGTGGCCCAATCAATGAACCAAATGGGGCCTGTCTGGAGGCAGATCCGTTTTGTGAAATAATATTTAATGGAAAACCCTCCGCCTCCAATCGAGTTTTTTCCAGAAGCGTAATCGGCCATGAAGAGCCATTTGTCATATTTCTTCCCATGAGAATCTGTAGCTTCGCGGAGGGTGCGCGAATATCCAATCATCACCCCTTTTCGATTTTTGCCCATCGCGGAACTTCCGGAAAAAAAACCAAGTGTGAGCACTCCTCCAATCTTCTGAGGAAGCGACATGCCGAAAAGGAAATCGACGATGTTTTCGTTTGTACGACGCAAGCCGCTCGTTCGCGTTCCCACATTAAAGATACCCACATTCACGGCAGGCGCATTTTCAAAAAGAACCCCTTCGCCAAAGCCTATTTTTCCGTTAAATAGAAAAGGATATGACTCTCCTGTGAGATAGTCGGCACCAACTTCCCCTTGCAGGCCATTCCAGGAAAAGGCCCCTACCGTGCATCCAAAGTCTTGGATCAAAGTGCGCCCTTTTTTTGGGGAATGGCATGTACGAAGGAAGGCGTCATAGGTTAGAAGTGCTGTCTCCATTTCTTGGATATCGGTGTTGCAGTTCGTCCAAAAAAGGGAAGTGGGGGTTGCTTCAAGAAGGAAAAAGGAAGACAGTGCCCAAAGAATTAGGGAGAAAAATCGTTTCATTGTCTCTCCATGAGTAAAGCATATTTCTTTACGCCTCGACGAAATTTTGATAAAGCCTGTTTTGCCTTTGATAGAGTTTTCAGTGCGCGACAAGCCAATGCTTCAATGTGTTTGGGTGTATCAAGAAAATAATCTATTTCGGTAGGGTGTGGGTAGTGGGGCCTTAGTCTGGCAACCATTACAGAAAGGAGATATCCTATGTTCGTCACCTTCGTTAGCCTGATTATGGCTGTAGCGTTAGTCGTTGGTATGGATCTGGTGCCAGGGGTTGAGAGCATGATGGTGATTTCAAAGGATTACTTTGAATTGTATTTCGGGGTCTGTTTTTCTCTCTCATTACTTCCATGGATGTGCATGCTCTTTCTATCCCAAGGAGCAGAAACACAGCCAATTACGATAGCGGCGCTCCGGTCAAACCTCGACGACCGGAAGCTGTATGTCTACGCAGTGAGTATCGTAGTAGTATCCCTCATCGGCATGATCATCGTATTGCAGCCACTGTATCCAGAGAGCTGGTCTTTTGTCGGTTCGGTTCTCTGTGCTGGAATCCTTGTTGACCTCTTTCGAATGTCGTATTGCCGTGTGCAATTTCGGCGAACACCAGAGGGGCTTGTAGAGTGGTTTATCGAAGTGATGAGAAAATCTGTGAAGAATGGGGATGAAAAGTGGCATACCATATCCCTGGAAATTCCCTTTGGATTGATGGTATTTTATATGAAAAGTGGAGCCTACGGCTCTCTTCGTCTCTTTTGCCACGGTATTGTTGAAATATCCGACTTGTGGCTAGGATCGATAGCCCGTCTTATCATGTTCCAACTTCCCGGTCAGTACGAGGAAAGTCTGTTGGACCGGTATTCGCAGGCTGAGGTGTCGACAGCCAAACGCTTTTCGTGGATTATCCAGGAGGCGTGTGCCTTAGGGAGCCTTACTGCTGTTGAAGAAGCAACGCGACTGGCTGGTAAGCTATTTATCACGTTTCACAACCATCACGAATCGCTCGGCTACATGTTGTTAGGAACACTGTCGCAGGCATCACAGAAAGACTGCGGAAGAGTGAGCCGTAGAGATCTTGATATGGAAGTGGTGTCGGCGTTTTCTGAAGTGATTAAATCATTAATCGAACAAAGCGTTCGTCGAAATGCGCCTGAAACTACCGCGATCCTGAATGTGTTGGCGATCCTTGAGAATACATTGAAAGAGATTTCACGACGCGACAAAACGATACCGAACGCGCTGCTACTCCACCCCTTGGCGAGAATCAGTCAGATGCTCGAATATCATCGGTATCGCTCTTTCCCAGGCCGTGAAGAAGTTGAAGCAGATCTCCGGCGTATTGTGGCTCATTTCTTAGTGTTGGAGGGAGTCTCTGGCCGCCTAGTAGAGGGTGCGGGGGCAATGGATAGTGAGACTTCTTTCAACGAAGGCTCGCCCTTTAAACCGAAGATTCACTAACCTATAAAACGAGAATTGCTCCTTGTGTCGTATCACGGAGGACTGCTCGAACTGAAGAGGGACTGCGCAATGGAATCTTCCTTGAATGTCACAGAGCAAGATCGTGAATATATGCGTGAAGCATTTCGGTATATGCGTCAGGCAGGGCTTATCGACAAGACGGGCGGCCCTTTTGGTGCAGTGATCGTTCAAGATGGCAAGGTCATCGGTGCTGGCGGCAACACGGTGATCAGGGATTCTGACCCTACCGCTCATGCCGAAATCAACGCGATTCGTGCCGCATGCCGCACATTGCATACCGTGAACCTCGCTAGAGCTGTTCTCTATACCAGTTGTGAATGCTGTCCTATGTGCTACGCTGCCGCATATTGGGCACGCATAACCAAGATCTTCTATGGGGCATCGTGGACTGACTACAACGATATCTTCGATGATTCGCAAATCTGCCAGGATAG
>CAINFV010000172.1 GCA_903848235.1 Chlamydiia bacterium
CACCACTTAGAGGTGATGGGGAAAGAGGCGAATTGGTTTGGACACAACCAGAATGCTATTCGCCGTATGGTGCAACCTCTAGTCCCCGTCATAGATACTGAAGGGCAATATGCAATGGCAGCCCCCTTAGAGCTAGCCTTAAAACCCGGCGGCCATGGTGTCATCTGGAAGCTCGCAGAAGATAGCGGTGCTGTAAAATGGCTTACCTTCCATGGCGTTGACGCTGCAATCGTCCGCCAGGTCAATAACCCCTTAGCGGGCTTAGACCAAGCGCTTCCCGCGCTGATAGGCTATGGCCTGTCACACCACAAGGCCTTTGGCTTCCTCTCATGCCCAAGCAAGCCCGGCTTTGCCGAAGGGCTGAATGTGCTGTCGATGAAAAAGTCTGGTGTTACAGTAGAAGCTGCCATTTCAAACATTGAGTATACCCAGTTTACAACACTGAAAAACCTCCTTCCCACCATCTTTAGAGAAGGAGCCTGCCCTGCAAATACCAACATCCTCTACATCAACCTTCATGAGATAAATGGCGCCCTGTCGAGAAACCCTATTCCAGGGATGATCGTCAATGCAAAGACATCTGTGGATGTTGTTTTAGGAGGACAAACCATCAAAAGGACTGGCGGACGCCTTGAGTCGTGCATGCAAAACATCACTGACGGCATGATGTCGCCAATCAATGTCAACACTCTGCCGGCCATCTTCCCAGACTCCCTTTCTACCTTCCTCTTGCTTCAAGATAGAGAGAAGCTGATGTCCGCCACGAAAAAAGCATACCAGCCTGGGCAAAATCCTATGGAAACACCAGCCTCCTGCCTGTATGACTGGAATCGCGCCATGCGGTCGCTCCTCTCAACATCGTGTCTCTTTACCATTCCGAAAGAGCAGACGCTCGAGGAGTTTCTTCGTGATGGACCCTCCGTCATCTTCTCCTATCACCCCGCCATGGGGCCTCTTTGGGATGTCATCGGGCAGAAGATAGCGCGCGGAACGATGGCCGATGGCTCGGAGTTGGAATTAGAAATCGCAGAGATTTCCTGTGCCAACCTGTCGTTAAACGGCAGCTTGAGAATCCTCTCCGATACTCCCACTGGGCCTATATGTGGAGTTTTGGGAAGACAGTACACTGACAAGGTAGGGCGTGCTCGCCTCTCTAACGTCACTGTTGTGAACAAAGGGTTAAAATCTCGAGATATCGCTTCTATAGTAAAAGGAACCGTAGATCGTCACGAGGTATGTCAGATCATTCTCGAGGGGTTCTCAGAGGTTGTAGCAACCAATGTCACACTCTCTGGCAACTTCCATCTTGTCGTTCCAAATGGCCAGAGAGCCACCCTCTCAAACGATCGTTTTGGAAAAGTGGTGACAACGTTCGAAGCCATCACATGCCCCAGCTGGCGCTACGCCATCAACTGGCGTCGTACAGCCGCCCCGAAGCTGCAGCTTCAAGAAGCAGCATAACCGCATACTGGAGGCGACAGGCCTGTCGCCTCCTATTTTTCTTACTAGCATTTACCCCGCCGCCAGCATTGGCACTCCCTCTCCGAGCCCATTTTCACGAGCTCGCTCTTGTTCGTTGAGCTTTGTCATTGGGTAGAGGCGGTTGAGCTCTACCTGATCGCGCCATGTTTGTGGAAGGTCTTTTATTTCAAGGAGCTTATCACAGGCATCCAAAGACTCTTGATAGTGCCCGACATAGAAGGAGGTGATTGACAGCTCAAACAAGAGCCCATACTCTTCTATCCAGTCTTGAACAAAGAGAACATCTGGCGACACCGGGCGGAGGATAAAATCGCGTGATTTGAGCAACGAATAGGCTAAGTCAAATCGCCCCTGCTTTCTATACATCTCGGCAACGTAATAGACAGGCTCTGGGCGGTGCGGGCGGTAGCGGTTGGCACGGAGGAAGCTCTCTATCACAGTCTCTTCAGAACGGTTAAGCACTTGCTCAAGAAGGGCTACTTGGAACATGGACCAAAACACCTCTTCTTGCCACCCACCTTTTTCAATTCGCTTGCGATACCATTCGAGTGATTTATCAAACTGTCCAGAGTCGCGATAGCTTTGGGCAAGGTAGAACATATACCGCGTGTTATCAGGATCATTTTTCAATGCATTCTCTAGAACTTCTGCATCTTTATGAAACTTTTTTGGATCCTGGGACCGAGCGCCACCAGAGCCTACGACATATTTGATACCGTTCATCAGTAGTTCAGAATGAGGTTCATCACATGTTAACACCTCATGGACCACGCCAACCCATTTCCACGGCAGCTTTGTCTGTATGAATTGATTGCGTTGGTAGGAAGTACTCCCGTACTTAATCCATAATCGATACGAACCACCCGTCAGTGGGGGAATGGTAAACCCTGGGTCAAACTCCAAAAAATCGTCAGCATCCATAATCAAAAGGTAGTCTGCCTTGTCCTTCGCAAAATCAATGGCCTCATTACGGTTATGCTCGAAGTTCTTCCATGGTCTTTCATGTAACTCACCAGGAATATCCTTCATAAACTCCTTGATGACATCTTGCGTTCCATCCGTAGACCCTGTGTCGACAATCACCCAGTAATCAATGATTGGCTTCACAGATGCCAAGCAACGAGTGATCACAGCTTTTTCATTTTTCACGATCATATTCAGACAAATGGTTCTCTTCTCTTCAGCAGAAAGAGGAAGGAAGAGCAAGAGAAACAGGAGAAGGATAGGCATTAAAAGACCTCCAGTGAAAGATAAAACCTAATTTTTCAGTCTGATCCTACCAAGTGAATCTTTGATTCGTCAATGCACACTTTAGAAAACCTTTCTTCCTCTCTGGAAAAAAAGCGAGAATTTTTTGACATTTATCGCCTCACTCACATATCACTGATACAGGACAAAAATACTGCAACTTTCATATACCTCTTTTTGTTCAAGAATCGGTATATACCGGTGACAATTGAAAGTTGAGGGTTTTTGTCGCGGAAAAGGCTCGAGATTTGACCATCAAAAAACACCCCATAGTGTACTATTGGATGTTTTTTGATGGATCAAAGATCGAGGCTTTAACG
Source organism: Chlamydiia bacterium (assembly GCA_903848235.1). Classification (GTDB taxonomy): domain Bacteria; phylum Chlamydiota; class Chlamydiia; order Chlamydiales; family FEN-1388; genus CAINFV01. Next base: position 3,051 of record CAINFV010000172.1, read on the forward strand.
CGGCAAAAAACTC
>CAINFV010000173.1 GCA_903848235.1 Chlamydiia bacterium
AGCCAAATCTTCTTTCTGATCATGGATTGAAAATCGGGCATACGCCATTGTAGGTAGATCTTCAAACCGACTGGAAGAACGTTTTCGAGAATGTAGAGATGATACGGCGTACCGACGCCGGCCTCCGGGCGTCCTTTGAGAGGGAGCCAACATTCCTTGACACCCCCAACGACGGAGCGTTTGAGGTGAGACTTAAAAAAAAGTCGGGGGCTTTTCCGATGCCTAAAAACTTAGTCATACTGACCAAATATGATCAGGTATGATTAACTACAGAAGAAACTGTTAAGGCCCCAACTCTCACCCTTTCTAATCAGGCTATTGCCCATTATGAATCGGAGACTGGCGCCCAGTTTTCTAACGTAGGACCAACGCTTTCAATCATAAAAATCCAATAACCCAACCAGAAAATCATACGTCGGGTATGCAGGAGGCCTTGAAGGGCCTCCTGTTGCCATCTATTTCCCCCCTAAAAAATCAATATCACGTGAAATTTACTCAATCGATGTTTGACAGATTTAGCCAATAGGTGGGAAAGTCTCCGTCCGTCCCTTGTTTTTTTCCAAGTTGTCGGCTGCTTTATTGTTGCCTGAGCAACATGTAGAATTGACACCTTGGCTCAGTAATAAACCCCAACGGTGGAGGTATGGTATGTCCTGCTTCGGTTGTTCATGTGTACAATCATTCGAAAATAGCGTGAAAGAATGCACTTCGTCTGTCGAGCAAGCCGTTGAACACGGCCTATCCGCAGTACAAAACGCACCAGAATATTGGTCTGAACGGGTCAGATATGTGTTTGAAAAAGTCACAAATGCTCCTGCCTACTGGGGAGAAAAGGCTGTCGATACCCGCGACTATTGGGCAGCGCAAGTCCAAAATGCCCCTGCATATTTGGGCGACAAGATACAAAAAGCGCCTGCTTTTTGGTGGGGACAGATAGCAGCAGCGCCTGCCTATTGGACAGCTCAAATGCAGGACCGCGTACAATGCTGTTTGATGGCAGCGAATTCCGCAGCAGGGATCAACGTCTCACAGATGGCTGATACTATTGCCAGACTAGGGCAGGAGCTGGAACAATCTCGACGCACAGCTGACGAATGCTTAGATGCTCTGAGTTCTAGCCAGATCAGGCTTAATGAAAGGAGCGCACAAGTCTATTCTCTAGAAGAAGCTGCAGCGCAACTTGCAGATAAAAATAGAGCATTACTGAGTGATGCAGCTCTCCAGAAAGAAGCTTTCGCTGGACTGCAGGCAGAAAAAGCAGCAGTCGAGGAAAAGGCACAGAGACTCTCCTCGCAAATCGAAGAGCTCAGAGCGCAAAAAACTAGGGGACATCACCACTCAAAGGGTTCTGCCGAGAAGACAGCAGCGGCAGAAACAGCTCCCGCGGCAACACTTCTCCCTGAATTTGCTAAACCATAAAAATTCCACCCTGCCATCCGCTCCTGGGCATTCTGTGCCCAGGAGCGGAATCCAAGGCTTAAAGGAGGTTGCCAGATGGCACGACCAAAAACGAATCAACGTCTTGTCAATGCCTGCCGCTGGTCATCCTCACGAGAATCCACCTTTCTAGAGTGTCAGAAGAAGTACTGGTATTCCTATTATGGAGCCTGGGAAGGATGGCCGAAGACCCCCTTTGACACACGAGAGAGCATCGATCCTCTTGCCTCATATCTGTACATGCTGAAAAACATGCAGCCAGCGTGCATGTTCATGGGATCCATGGTCCACAAAGTGATCGAAGAGTGCCTCAAGAGCATCCAGCACACAAAAAAAGCTCCCCCACTCGAAGACCTTCTAGCACAGACCTCTCAGCGGTTTGACAAAGGGATGGAAGAGTCTTTGCAGCATCTGTGGAAAAAGCATCCAAAACACCATACCAACATCTTTGAACATTTCTACGGGCTTGCCTTTGGCGAGAATGAGGAGAAGGAGGGAAAAGAAAAAGCCCTCTCCTGCATCAGCAATTGGCACTCCTCACCGTGCATTCAAAATATGGCTCTCCATCCGAAAGCAGAATGGATGGGGATAGAGACAACACAGACATTTTCCGTTGAAAATGGGATTGAAGCGATTGTAGTGTATGACTTTTTTCTCCGTTGGCCTAAAGCTGACGGCTCTAAAATCATGATCATTTTCGACTGGAAGACAGGGCAAGAGAGCAAGAAAATCGAAGACCAGCTGTCTGCCTATGCTCTTGCAGCACACACACTGTTTTCCGTGGCAATCGAGAATCTGATCATATCCCCCTTTTATCTCATTGCCGGGCCTTTAGGATATAAAAAGTATGGTGCTGGCCAGGAGAATGGGCTAGACAATTCCCTGCTTGCCATCACACGATCCCGAATTATTACATCTACCCATCAGATGCTTGCCCTTCATCCTGCAGCTGATGAACATGGCATTGTCCCCACTCCTGATCCCGTGCTTTTTTCATACCCTGCTGATCGGCGCGGCTGTCGGCGTTGCCCATTTCAACAGCTGTGCGTTGCCGCTGACTTTCAGCAGAAGAGCTGCGCGGAACTTCGCACTCTTATTCCAAGCACCTCGGATTAAAAAAGCCTGTCTTTTGAGGCTTCAAGGATCACTTGAGTTTCAAGGAAATCTGATTTTCTGTATCGTGCAAAGAAGACGGGGGGAGACGGTACTATTGTGGAATTAGACTATCTGCAGTTATTTTTAAAAAATTCATCGGGAGGAAAGGGAAATCTATCCGTTCTCTCTATGTGCTTTTTGGTTGTAGGGCGGATCGGTCCGATTATTGGGCTTTCTCCTTTTTTTGGCGCTCGCATTCTGCCATCTCCTGTGAAGCTCGCCCTTGCCGTCAGCCTCATGGCCATTATTCTCCCCAAGCTGCTCATCACCGTTAGCACTCCTCTGACATTCGACCTGAATTTAGTCTGCCTGATGCTGCGGGAAGTCCTGATAGGAAGCATCTTTGGGTTTTTCCTCGGGCTTCCATTTCTCATTGTTTCTTCTGCTGGCGTGTTCATTGACCACCAGCGCGGCGCCGCCAGCCTAATGACAAATGACCCGACGATTCAAAATCAGTCATCACCTATTGGCACCCTCTACAACATGATGCTCATTGTCATTTTCTGGGCTGTGAACGGACCTTTTTACGTGATAGACTCTATCTTTCTATCATATGACCTTCTGCCCCCTGATCGATGGGCATTTCCTTCCTTTCTTCTTGAAAACAGCCTTCTCCACGATCGCCTCATGCATGTCCTCTATATCTTTGCCACGCTCTCGCTGCAACTGTGTATGCCTGCCTTCCTTGCTATGTTAATGACAGATACGTTCCTTGGCATCATCAACCGCTTAGCGCCTCAGGTGCAGATCACCTTCCTTGGCATGGGATTAAAATCGTGGTTTGCCATTCTCATGGTATGCATTGGCTTCACACCCTTTGTCGGCCAGCTGACAAAGCAGGTAGAAAGCTGGTTAATAGAATTCCAGGAGGTCGTCATGGAGTGCTGCTCGCAGGAAGGTGAGCTGCCGGGACGTGAGACAGGTAAAGTACTGCAAGAACAGCCTCAGGCTCTGAGCATGCAGCACGGCAAATTCACAGTTCAGTGGTAATCCCACCCACCGCTGCCTTAAGGCCGGGACTCTCTCAAAATTTGTTTTGCAATGACTCTGGCCAACATAAATGATGGAGCCGACGTATTGCCATCGTTCGGAAACGGGATAATAGACGTGTCTGCAACGATAAGATTCTTGACTCCATACACATGACCATACTGATCAACAACACCGCCTTGATCTCTTGGGGCCATTCTGCATGATCCAGTCCAGTGATGGGGGATATTCGCATTGGCCATTATGAAGTCAGTGAGCTTAGCGTCGTCATTGATGATATCCAAGGTAGGGGAAACAAGCTGATAGGAAGGGTCAATAGCAGCAAGTTGAGTAGCGATATTCGTGATGTACACCCTAAAAATGTTTTTGAATGCATTTAAATCCTCTGCGTTGGACAAGATGTTGTCACAAGCCAATACAGGTTTCAGGGCGTCACTACTCTGAATTTCCACTTGACCTCTACTCTTTGGAGTAAGCAACAGAGCAGTCACTGCAAACGTACCTTGTGCAGGAGACATTCCGATAAGTTGCACAGTTCTTGTATTTTGGTCACTACCAAGAGTCGGGTCGGGGAGAAAGGCTCCTCCGGCATAAAGAGCATTTGGGTCATCAGCAGGAACACCAGCGTCTTGAAGATTGGCGGTAAACAAGGCCGTGATGAGGACATGGTTAGCAAGTGCTTTTCCAACATTTGGGCTATCGACGAGAGGTTCAATGCCCTGAGAGCGCAACAGTTTTTTCGGCCCTATACCTGACAGTAAAAGCACTTTCGGACTAAAGACTCCGGCAGAAAGAATTATCTTCTTCTTTGCCATAACCTTGTAAAAGGTCCCCTCCCTTTCAATCAGCACTCCGATAGCTTTTTTGTGCTTATTGAAGAGGATGCGAAGCACTGTGGCCTTGGAGAGAATCTGAAGCTTGCGCTTGTCTTTCCCTTTCGTTCTTCCAATGCCTTCTAAATAGGCTCTTGAAGAATTCTCTCTGGTTCCGTTTGGATCTTGATACAGCTGCCACCGTGTAAAAGGCCCAAGCGGCGTGTTGGGATCGTTATAATCTAGAATTTCGGGGAAGCCGGTGGCAACGGAAACAGCTGTGACAAACTTCTGCGCCATTACCGAGGGACTTTTTGGCGCTTGCCGAATGTCGACGGGGCCAGACGTTCCTCTTGCGGATGGATTGGTCGTGTTGCCGTTATACTTCTCTAATGCTTTGTATGCTCTTCGTATCCTTTGGACAGACCAGGCAGACCCAAGCAGGTCTTGCCATTGTTGAAAATTTTGGTTTGTGCCCTGAACATACTGCTCCCCGTTGATCGAAGAGCCTCCCCCCCACAAGTATCCGGTTGTGTAATGGTACTGCATTCCGTTGAAAGGTTCTGGCTTCTGTTCTTGCTGATAGAAATACGTGGCGTAATAGGAAGGCTCTAGATCATTGGCCATAAATGAGTTGCGGATAGGTGCATCACTGTCTTGATTTCGGCCGGCGTCAAGACCGATGACAGAGTTTTTCTGGTTATCGGAGAGAAGCTTTGCAATTCCGGCACCTGCAGTGCCCATTCCAACAACAACATAATCTGCATGGAATGATTTTGCGATCTTATGATCTGTAGATTGCAGCGAGGACGTACCTACGAATAAGCAGGTGCCAACCATTACAAGAGCGCGTAAAAAAGCTATTCTCATATAAACACCTCATTGTACAACTGAATTCGGACCCTAGCAGAGGATTTTGTTTGTGTCAATTGATGAGACGCGCGTCTTTTGTCATTGCGGGCATCGAAGAATTCGTGACTCCTACTGAACTTGTCACGAAGATTCTTGTAATACCTGAAGCAAAAAAAGAAGAGGGAGAGCAAAGAAAATGTGCCTTAAATCGTGCACTTTTGTGATCCACCTTGCGCACGATTGCTTTGCGTGGATGTGCCACTGCCACCCCAGAACCACTATCTTTCCCATCAATGAACTTGAAGAACGGGTTCACCGAGTAGCGCAGGGACAGATAGTTCCTATGGAAGGAGGCTCCACTTTTACCAATCAGCATCAGGTTCACTGGGCCGATTTAGAAATTTATCCTGGCATTATTTTGCCTCAACAAAGGCTCTCTCCTCTCCCGCATGTTTCTCCGCCACCCGGGGCAGTCGAATTTTTAAATTAGGAAAAGCCTCGGGATTTGATCGTCGAATCGCGAGAGCTTTTTTCTTAAGCGTCAAACCGATTCTTGAATAAGAAGAGGCATAGTCTACCTGATGCCACGAGAGATAACGTCGGCGGAATTAGAGATCTATGCCGCTCTCCTCGTAACAGGTCCAGGCATGTAGGCTATGATCTTTACCTCTTTTTTCCTTGAAAATTTATATTCGCATTCAACAAAATCAAGGTAAAGCGGAGGATGCTATGGTTGAACAAAAATGTATGGTGCCGAGATATATTGAAAGAGCTCTCTCCAAACGGCTCCTCTCTCTCACCAAGCAGTTTCCCTGCGTGGTCCTTGTAGGTGCTCGCCAGGTTGGAAAAAGCACTCTTTTGCAACATCTTTTCAAAGACTTTCAATATGTGGTCTTCGATCCCGTTATCGATGTGGAAAACGCAAGGAGTGATCCAGAACTCTTTCTTAATAACAGAGTGTCGCCTCTGATTTTAGATGAAATTCAATACGCCCCAGAAGTATTGGCTCCTCTCAAGCGACGCATTGATAAAGCCCAAAAACCAGGACAGTATATTTTGACAGGTTCTCAGCAATGGGGCGTGATAAAAAATATTGCAGAAAGTTTGGCAGGTCGAGCTGTTTTCCTCGATTTAGAAGGGTTTTCTCTTTCAGAAATAGCCGAGTCCCCCTCTCCAGAGTCGGGGTGGCTTGCTCGCTGGCTGAAAGATCCCAAAGAATTTATTGCGCAACCTTCTCATCGACTTAAACTGCCCTACACGTTGTATGAACACATATGGCGTGGAGGATTTCCTAAAGCGCAATTTCTTCCTTTGGAAAACATAGGCGATTTTCACGCTGCCTATCAACGCACCTATATAGAGAGGGATGTTCGTCTCTTGGCAAACATATCTGACCTCCAGCTTTTTGGCCGATTTGTTCGCTTGATGTCAGCTCTTTCGGCTCAGGAGATAAATTTTTCAGAGCTCGGGCGAGATCTGGGTATCCATTCCGTCACCGCCAAAGGATGGCTGAGCCTCCTTAAAGAAGCTTTTCAATGGTTTGAATACCCCGCCTATACAGGCAATGTCTTGAAACGAATCAGTATGAAACCAAAAGGATACTGTTCTGACACCGGACAAGTCTGTTTTGCACAAGCGATTTCGAGCCCCCATGCTTTAGGGGGGCACCCCCTATGGGGAGCTCTTTTCGAAACAGCCGTCGTCAATGAAATTCGAAAACAAGCAAGCTTTTTATCTTCTTCTCCCAACATATACCATTGGCGTAGCCACGGAGGAGCAGAATGCGACCTCCTACTGGAACGGGATGGCATTCTGTATCCCATAGAGATTAAGGCATCCAGTAGGCCCTCGCGAGGGGATACGTCGGGTCTGCGAGCATTCCGGGAAACCTACCCATCTCTCCAAATTGCTCCCGGACTTGTCATTGCTCCCATTGAACGGTTTCAACAGCTTTCCGAAAATGATTATGCCATACCATGGGACAGCATCTAAGGGGCTGTAAAAGAATACCATGTACAAGTTGGGTGAGCAGTGATTTATACCTCTTCTTGTTCAAGAATCGAATTTCACGCTTAGAAAAAGCCTCGGGATTTGATCGTCGAATCGCGAGAGCTTTTTTCTTAAGCGTCAAACCGATTCTTGAACAAGAAGAGGTATATCATGCAATCGCCTTGGACGAAAGTTCCGTCATGGCACGAAGGATAATATCCTTGCACTCACTCATCCAATGACGGCAAGGAGACCCAATCCTTTCAGGGATGGGAGGAATTGCCGCTATTTTTGATAGCATGAATTTTGTATAAAAGATATTCTTTCTGGCTATGAAGCGCACAGTAGCATTGAACCTCAC
>CAINFV010000174.1 GCA_903848235.1 Chlamydiia bacterium
AAGAATCGGATTTCACGCTTAGAAAAAGCCTCGGGATTCGATCGATCAAAAAAAAGCCCATATTGCAATATTGGCCCCTTTTTGATCGTCGAATCGCGAGGCTTTTTCTTAAGCGTCAAACCGATTCTTGAACAAGAAGAGGCATAGATATGGGTAAAGAAAAAAATAGGTGATGAGCGCTTTTAGCTGACTTTACAGGCTGCCGCTCGAAGGCTGCATGCTGTGCAGAGTGTACACGGCTTTCCATCACGAGGGTCATAGCATGACCAGGTGAGGTCAAGAGGTGCGTTGAGCGTCCTTCCATAAGCGACGATAGCGGCCTTGTTAGCATTGATTAGAGGGCAGACGATTGACAGTCCTTTGCGGCCTAGATATGAGCCATGGCCGACAGTCTCTTCAAAGGCCTCAAAGAAGGTTTTTTGGCAGTCAGGATATGAAGGGCCGTCGTTAGCATGAGCTCCAAAGAAAATTTCAGACGCTCCTCGTGACTCAGCTAAGCTTGCTGCATGGGATAAAAAAAGGAGATTTCTGCAAGGGACATAGGTATTGGGATGGTGAGCGTCGAGCTCTGTATCGACAGCTAGATGCGAGTTTGTCAGAGATGAGGAGGAAGAAAATGTAAACAAAGATGGGTCGAGGTGAAGGGTCAGATGTTCTACTCCGTAAAATGAGGCAATTTTCTGAGCGCTGTCTAACTCACACAGATGTCGCTGCCCGTAGTGAAAGGAAAGCGCGATGCAGGAGCGGCCTTTCGATAGAGCGTGGGCTAAGACGACGCAGGAGTCGATGCCGCCGGAGAGGAGAATGATAGCTGTCATCATACACCTCGTTTAGATGGTTCCCAGATGTACTTATGGATCTGGAGGTTTAGGCGCGCATGGAGTTTGTCGTCTGTCATCCATCGGACAAGGTCGCTTGGGGCAAGCTCTCCGAAAACAGGAGAAAAGAGTACCTCTAGCCCTTTGTCAAACAAACAGTATTGTGCAGCCACCTGCCGAGCCCACTCATAGTCGCTACGGTCTGCGATGACAAATTTTACTTCATCATGTGAGCGGAGGCGCGTGATGTTTGACCAGTCATTTCTATCGCTCATACCACTTTGAGGGCATTTTACATCAAGAATGACGCGCACTTCATGAGGGACATCTGCTGTGGAGACAGCTCCATTTGTCTCGCAAGAGACGATATATTTCTGATCGACAAGCGCTTGTAACAGCGGGATTACAGAGGGCTGAATGAGAGGTTCTCCGCCGGTGATGCAGATGTAGTTCCAGCCAAACTGTTTGATCGTGTCGATGATTGATTGTAAGGAAACGCTCGTGCCGCGATCAAAACTAAACCTACTATCGCACCATCGGCATCGCAGGGGGCATCCAGCAAGTCTGACAAAGGACGTCATACAACCTGCAAGACTGGTTTCACCCTGAATGCTTTCATATATCTCTATCAGAGAAAGAGTCTGTTTCTTCACGCGACGTTTTAACCTAATTATTTCGTTTAGAAGAAGAGGTATAGAATACACTGTGACGAGAAATATGGCACGTCAAAGAAGATCCTTGAGATCGTCTTGAAGCGAAGATCGTATACCGCTGATAGTTGAAAGTTGGATAGATGACGTAAGAAAAAGTCCGCAGATTCGATTAGCAAAAACAGACTCTCTAATATAATTAGGGGTTGTTTTTACCGACTCGAAGATGCGGACTTTACGTACGGTGGAGTGAAAAGGGAAGGGAGACACAGTCTCCCTCCCTACTCGTTAGGAGAAGAAATTGCTATTCACCAATTTTTTCGATGGAGATGAAGGCCGCCTCTTGCGAATCGCCAGGAATTCCGTAGATAAAGAAAGGGCTGCCGAGAGCAATTAGAGCCTGCAACTGAATCGTCTCTCCCGCTGAAAGGACCCGAGTAATTTGATTGGATGCTTCTGCGTAGAAACTATTAGCTGTACTAAGATGAGGAACTATCGTTGCTACTTGATCGGCACCATTGATAACAACTTTTACCTTTAGTGGACCTACAAGGGCTGGAAAGAGGCCAGACCGGTACGGTCCTGCCTTTACGTCAAATTCGATGGTATAGGTTCCAGCGGTGTTGACCGTAAAAGTCCATGTCGATGGATCATAGGTGACGCCGCTAGACAGAGGCCCTACATGAGTAAATTGTACAGCGCCAAACGTCGTGTCCGGGATAAAGATTTGGTCGGGAGGAGTACTGATCAAATAGGCCTCGCCGAATTCTGCCGCAGCAGAAGTCCCTGCAGGCCCCTGTGGACCTTGTTTTCCGTGATGCCCTTTGTATCCTCGATGTCCTCTATGTCCTCGAGGCCCCCGTTGGCAGTGTTTTTCAACGGAAGTTTCTTTTGTTAGAAGAGGCTCTTGAGAAACGGCTTGAGATGCCTTCAGAGAATTCATGCCGAGTGTTGCAATACTCAGGCATGTGAAGATCGCGACAACCATTTTATTCATGTGTATAGCTCTCCATGTTCGTTTTTTTTGAAAATTTGTATTATGTGGGTTTTTAGAAACGAGTCAATGATTTTGATAAGGGACGAGTATTTTCACGGGGGACGAAATCTGGCGAGGCTTTTACCTTCGTTTTCTTTGGCAACTACATGATAGATCAAAAAGTTGTCAATAGAAATATTTCTGCTAGAGGTCTTGTCGATATAACGCCATTTCGACACAATGCGATGGTTTTTAGCCGATTTTTGGGCTTCTCTCACGAGGTTTAAGTGATGAAACGACTGCTCCTTCGCTTTGCTCTTCGCATCGTCCGTGTCGTGTTTAGGCTTCGATATCGCCTTCATTATGAAGGCCTTGATGCTGTGAAAGCGGCATTACGGAAGAACACAAAAGGTACTCTTTTTCTCCCAAACCATCCCGCCATTGTTATCGACCCGCTTGTCGTAGGGTTTCCGATCACAGTGCCGTATAGTGTTCGTCCTCTTGTCACTGAATACATGTACTTCAATCCACTCTTCCATTGGATCATGCGGTGGGTCAACGCCCTCCCTATTCCCAATTTCTCGACAGGAGTGAACCCGCTCAAGCTCGCTCGCCTTGAGAAGACATTAGAAACGGTCGAGCAGGGGCTGGAGCATGGAGAGGCCTTTTTGATTTACCCTGCTGGAATGACAAAACAGGGTGGTCGCGAGATTATCGGCGGTGCGTTTGCCGTTCATCAGCTTATTTCTAAATATCCGCAGACACAGGTGGTCCTTGTCAGGATTACTGGATTATGGGGAAGCCGCTTCTCGCGTGCCTATACCAAAGGCGAACAAGTTAATCTAGTCCACGTCTTCAACCGGTCGTTCCTTGACATTGTCAGAGGCTTCTTCTTCTTTTTGCCTCGCAGAGACGTCTGCATTGAATTTCAGATGGCACCCGCGGATTTTCCACGGGATGCGTCAAAAGCCGTCTTCAACCGGTATCTCGAGCAGTGGTATAACAAGCCATATGAAGGTTCAGATTCGAAGGGCGAGCCATTGACCATTGTCCCGTATTCATTCTGGAGAACGGAGACCCCGCGTATTGAGAAGAAGGGGGAGGTCTCCCTCGTTGGTGTGACGATTCCTGATGATATGAAACAGGAGATCATCGCCAAAATCGCAGACCTGGCTCATGTAGATCCAGAGACGGTGACCCCCGCAAAACATCTTGTTGCTGACTTAAGTCTTGACTCCCTGAACATCGCTGAGCTCATTACATTCCTGGAAACGACATACGACGTCAGACAGGTCGAGCCTGAGGCGTTAAGCACTGTTGCTAATGTGATGTTGGCGGCAGCAGGGCAGCTAGAGGTTCGTGTTGCTGAAGAGCCAGAGTGGGATACTGAAGGGTGGGATAGCCCCCGGAAGCCAGAGCGTGTTTTTCTTGGCGAAGGTCAGAATATCCTCGATATTTTCTTTGATGTTTCAGGTCGATATCTTTTTGACGTCATCGCCTCTGACACAAATAGCGGGCCTGCCACATACCATACTATTCGGACTCGCGTTCTACTCATGGCCCATGAGATTAGGAAGCTTCCTGGACGCAGGATCGGCATCCTCCTTCCTTCCTCGTTAGGAGCGCATACACTAGTCCTCGCCTGTCAGATGGCAGGGAAGACACCGGTGATGATTAACTGGACCGTTGGGGGGCGTCACCTCGAATCTGTTCTCTCTCTTTCGAAAATCGAAGCCGTGCTCACATCATGGACATTCCTCGACCGTCTTGAAAACGTCGATCTTAGCCCAATCCAGAAATATCTCGTTGTCCTAGAAGAGCTAAAGGCAACATTTTCCTGGTGGAAGATGGCGACATCTCCTCTGCTCGCGCTCCTCCCCGGACGGTGGATACGGCGGCTGGGTTTTGGCGGTGCGTGGTCTCGCCTGGAGCCGGAGTCAGAAGCTGTCATCTTGTTTACCAGCGGCACTGAAAACATGCCGAAGGGTGTTCCGCTGACGCATAAGAACATCCTCTCCAACCTTCGCTCGACCTTGATGACGGTTGACCTCTACACCAGTGACCGTCTGCTCAGCGCTCTTCCTCCCTTTCACTCATTTGGTTTCACGTTGCTCGGGCTGGTTCCACTTCTTGGCGGTATTCGCGTTCATTATTGTCCAAATCCTGCGGATTCTGGCATGCAGGCTCGTGCTCTTCGGAAATGGGGTATTTCGATTCTCGCCTCCGCACCTTCGTTCCTCGTCAATATCCTGCGCCAGGGAAAAAAAGAGCCTTTTGACCTGCTGCGACTTGTTGTCTCAGGCGCAGAAGCACCTCCTGCCGAGATGTTGGACCTAGCCACTATGGCAGCGCCAAATGCCACAGTATTGGAAGGGTATGGGATCACAGAATGCTCGCCTATCATCGCTGTCAATAGCAACTGTGAGCGTACGCATGGCGTTGGTAAGGCGATTCCCGGTGTCAGGCTACGTATTGTCCATCTTGAGGATTATGCGAAGCCTCTTCCTATAAACCAGTCTGGCATGATTCTTGTCTCTGGGCCGAATGTGTTCCGTGGGTATCTGCAGACAGATGTCAGATCTCCCTTTTATGATGAAGATGGGGTTCATTGGTATGTCACGGGGGATATTGGGTTTCTCAATGAACAAGGGTTATTGACGATCACGGGTCGCCAGAAGCGTTTTGTCAAGATCGGGGGTGAGATGATAAGCCTTGGCGCTATTGAGTACGCGCTCTCCTCCGACCAGATAGTGCCAGAAGGCGAGGGCCCTCAGCTGGCGTTATGCTCTAAGGGAGAGTCAGAAGGTCGTCCGCAACTGGTTCTTTTTACGACGAAAATAGTTTCTCCAACTGAGATCAATACCCGTCTTCGGCAAAAGGGATTTTCGAACCTCGTTCGCATTGACCGCGTTGTTACGTTAGAGACGATTCCTCTCAGTGGAACGGGGAAAATCGCCTATCGGCAGCTAGAGACGACGCTTGCTTGAAACAGCTCTTTTGATGGTCACGCCAGGCGAGAGCTGTCTGGCTGTGGCCATTCTTCTTAAGCGGGCACACACCAACCAACATTCGTCTTTGAAATTTGCAGAAACTCCTGTATAGAGAGAAGAGTCAGCTTCATCCGTGAGGCTGGTGTCTTTGGAATTCTCTCTAACGGACGGTGCGCGCTATGGGGTTATCCGTAAATTCATTTTTCACAAACTATATGATCCATCCGCTCTCTGGCGAGCTGTCGTGGAGGGATAAAATAAAGGCTGCCATAGGTACGGTAGCGCTCGGAATCTTAACCTTAGGTATTGCGCAAATCGTCTGCGCAAGCGTGCGTTGGAGAACCATCAGCCGGCTTGACTCAGAACATAAAATAAAAGCCATGGCGTTAGCTCGTCTTGGCTTTCAGGCATACACCAAGGATACAAAAGAGATTGAACATGCCCTGCCATGCGGGGAGCTCTCTTTTGACACCATGGGAAGAGAGCTTCAGGGGAAGATGATACGTCCACTTTATGGGCGCAGGCTGCCTCCTGCAGACCAGGTAGAAGTCACTCTTCCAGAGGGAGGGCGGGCGAAGTGGAAAGACCTCAGCACTGAGCAAAAGATCGCTGTCAACAATCATCATACTCATCCTCATAACCGTGTCGCTCCCACGATGCTTGGGAAGTTGATGATTGATCGATTTTTTATGCCCGGTGGCCAGGAGCCATATCTTCCTCATGACCCTCGTGAGAGCCATGGATGTGATCATGCGGCTAGAGTTGCGGTATTTGTCCCGATTTTTGCCTATCTCTATGCCAAATACCATCCTGGAGTATCGTCGCTAACAGAAAATGAGGTGTTGCTCGCTCAGTTCATAGGAGCAGGACATGATTCAGGCCGTCAATCAGAGGGTCCTGATGTCTATGATGAGGATAGTGCAAATCTTACGATACAGGCGCTGAAGGACTTAGGGATTGAGGACGAGCGGGTGTATCAGCAGGCGAGAGCGGCGATCGCTGACAAGGATTCGAAGGACATGCTGACGAAGCCTTTGATAGCGAAGCTCGTACAAAATGCTGATAGCGCTGAATTTGTCCGTCTGCTTCTTTCTGGCCCCGTTCAATATCAAAGGACGTTTCGAGGTTCTGAGCGCTTTCTCGATATTTTTACAGAGCTGTCGCAGATCTCGCAGGACCATAAAGGAATGCTGAAGGGGGATCATTCCTTTCAGGATTTTCATGATGAACTTGAAGAAGTACGCTGGGAGATGAATAGACTGATATTTCAGACTCATAAAAAAGAGTTTAGAGTACGAGCCTCACAGCCTGGGAAGAACTATTACCAAGAGATTTTAAACGTCATCACACCAGAACAGTACCCTCTTCTCTCTCGGATTTTAGAGTCCATGGAAGTAAAGGGGCTCAGTGCTCAAGAATTCAGGCATCGAGTGGAGGCTAAAAATGAAAGAGTTGTTTCTGAGGTCGAAACTTGGTTAGCCCGGGGCATTTCGGCAGTGCCAACACCGAAGTTGCAACAGTTCTCTGAGGCTCTTCGCCAAACTTCTCCAAATCCACAGCGCACGAAACTGCTAGCAGAGATCTCTGCTCAAATCGAAATGAGAAGTCGGGCAGAAGCGCAGTATACGCAGTTACTCGCACTTCCGAAGAAAGAGTATGTGCGGGATGTGATGATATCCTTTTCTTCTCTTCCTCCTCTTCTGAGAGTGAAATATCGACCTACCATCAAAGAATATTTCGAGTTTTTGGATGTCATGCCTTCGGGCGAAGCTGCTTCTCACCTTCTGCAGGCAGAGAAAATCTATGAACAATTGAGTCAGGAGCTGAAAAAAGACAGTCTTAAAAGACTCCTCGCACATGCAAATACCCTCTGTGAACAGGTGACACAGCTTTTAGATCATATGGATCACATTCCTATCGAGCAACGCGATTCCACACTTCAGACGGCATGTGCGATTGCCCTTGAGAAGGCAGCTCTTATCTTTGTTCGTGAGGGAGTCGATGAACGAGCACGAGAGGCGCTTACAGCAGCTTCATGCAGGCTGGTTGTCGATCAGAAACACCCCGTGATGGAGCTTATGGGTCCTGATACGGTACTTTCAGAAGACGGTAAGGTGGTTTCATTCCCGACAGATTGTGCCTATATCAGAAAACACCGGCTCAGAGCCTGTCAAAGAAAGATGGATGGTCAACGATATACAGAACTTTCTTTTGAGCTGACATCACAGTCCAGAGAACAGATAAACGAAACTTTTTGCCTACTGCCGCCGTCGGCCATCCAAACCGTTCCTGCTGAATATGTCCGGCGTGGAAAAGGGGGTAATAGCTATACCCACGAATCTCCAATGATTATGGGAAAAGATTTGAAAATTCAAATCGGTGAAAATATCGAGATACGAGTAGGAGCTGAAAAGGGAAACTGGAATGAATACCATCTGATGCGCATTAGAGTCAGAGAAGGGACGTCTCCGCAGGAGGTTCACGCGGCTCTTGCGTCTATTGGTCTTCCAACGGCGCTGATGACTCCTCGAGAAGAGGACAAGCATGTAGAAGCTCTGAGCAGAATCTTAAGCTTTCGATTTCCATCACTCATGCCCGCTGGCGATCCTGATAAAGACCCTTTCAAAGTATATTCCATGCTGTCCCTTGAGCAACGAGAAGCGGTAGATGCAGATCTGGCGGCTGTTCATGAAGCCCTCGTTGGTCCGATGGAAGTTGAGCAAGTTCTCCCGACTGTTGAAAAAAAGGCGTGGGAGTATGGAGCGCGTGCTCTGGGTACTTTTATTTGGGCTGGCGATATCAAGAGTACAGCCTCGGTTGCGCTGAGCGTTTTGAAAAATGGGTTTCTCTCATCAGAAGAGCGGTTTCAACGAGGTATTCTCGGGCTCGGCTGCGTTCCAGCACTCAACTATGAGGCAGGATCCGGTAACCAGGTCTTTACCAGGATCCTCACAAAGCATCAGATAGACTCTCGATATTCCTTGGATCACTTTCCAGTGTCTGGCCCCATCTTTTTTATCCTTGATCTGCAGGCATTAGAGCGAATGCCATATTCATATCTGGAGGATCGTGCTGGAGTGAGAAACCCTGAATTTCGACGATCGCCTTTTCTTGCACAAAAGCAGGCTCCTATTTCGGATTTCGTTGGGAGTGAGATGATCGCGCAAAGACTGGGCTTTGAGGAGGGACTAAAGGCTCAGGAGCGCACTTTCCATCCATTAAATGAAGTGATGTTTGACCTCACGCTTGGCCCACAGTATATACGACAAATTGTTGTAGGATGTGATGAGGATCGCCAGGTCGTCCTCAAAACACTCAAGGAAGCAAGAATTTTCGAAGTCAATGGCGTTCCGATCGACTATTGTGTAGTTGTCAGTAGATGCCTTCATCCTGGCTTGGTACCTGGTAGTGATGAGCCTGAGCCATATCTTAGGGAGAGTAAAGATGACCTCAAATATCTCTAGTAATGCTGCCTTCGTCGTTCTGATGTCTGACCCAAAGGGAGTGCATATACGTGATTATGACACGATTGCCCAGGGGTTAAGCATTAAAGAGGATGCTTCACACGCTGAAGGGGTGTGGGGCACTGCAGCATGGTTTGATAAAGTAGCGGCAAATATGCGAATGATCGCGATAAAAACACCCCCTCATATCGAGCAAAACAGCTATCGCGTTCGTGATCTCTACGGAGATGAGTATACTTTTCAGCTGATCACAAAGCCCGTATACGATTCTATTGTCCGTCGGCTGGTTCCTCATGCTCCAGAGCTTCTCTCTGACAAAGAGGCGCAGGACTATGTCTCTGGGCTGAATCCGTATCAGTAGCTAGGTTGTATTTTTTTTAAGGCGCTAGTGTTGAATGACAAGCATCATTTCTGAAAATCAGTTTGCCCGGCTGAGTGAAGAGTATGCGACAGGGGTGGTAGCAAAGTGCCCTGCAGATGCTCTCCCCAGAATGCTCCTTCGCCTTCAGGGGGAGGAGTTAAAGGTCGAAAAACGGCCGAATTTCTTCGTGCGCCTATGGCGTGTTCTGACGTTCAAAAGTAAACAATATACGTTTCTCCCGTGTGCGCGACAGATGAACACCATCATTCAGGCAATATTGAAAAAGGATCAGATTGGGACCTCCGAAGAGTTATCACATATGACGATGTTTGCTTTCAGCTGCCTTCAAGCTGTCAGAGCCTATAAGCGACATGTGAAAATTGGAAAAGAGCCGATCGATATTCAGTTCCTAGAATTAAATTTAGAACGGCTATCGCGGAGATTAGTGACAGGACTTTCACCTCAGATATTGCCGATAGAAGCACAAGGCCTTTTCGCCATCTATGCAAAAAAAGTCGCATTGCAGACTGAAAACAGGCTCGTCCATTCAGATATATCTCGTCATGTGAGTGAGGTGCGGCGTCTGTGCACATTTATGCAGCTCAGTCAGAGTGCCACTGTCAACGATGACATCTCTCTTGAAGCAGGCATTGCTCAACTGAAGAGCATTATGCCTGTCCATCAACACCCAGAACAGATGGCTCTTATTCAGAGAATTCAGGACTTCCAACAAGGGCTTTTCTCTGTTGATGGAATTGCCACTGAACAAGCCCTGGAAATTTTTATTCGAACGATGCATGCGGAGTTGTCACAACAGATAGCACAGACTCTGCGTCAGATACATCAAGAAGAAAATACCCTCGTCCACAAGGCTGTGGATACCCGTGTTGCGCTCGCCTCTTTGGATGAGAAGAGGGCTTCTGTAAATGAGGTTTTCAGCGCAACGATAAAACGAATTGAAAGAGACCTCATCGTCACTGGGCTCAGTCAGAAGGCTTGCATCAACCTTTCTTCCAAGAGACCGTGCATCATCAAGGCGCGATATGTTGGTGGTGACATCCGCATTGAAACATCACATCCCCTTGGCGCTGGCGGATCGAAACAAGTATATCAGATCAAGCATCTGGCAGGGCCTGCCTTATCGCATCAACCTGGGCCTGTGTATGCGTATGCGAAGGTAACTCAGCGAAAAGCGCTCAAAATTAAATTAGCGATGGTGACAGAGGAGATAAATAGAGCTTCTTATGACGGTAGGGGGATTCTGAGCCTTCTTCAACAGAAAGAGACGCTTTCGGCTCAGCTTGAAACGTTACAGCGTGAGATAGTTCGAGAAGCAGAGATCTCCTTTGAGGTGCCATCTGCTGTTAGAATGTGGGTGGTACACAGCGAGAAGAGTGAGGAGCAGGTAAAGGGGGTGTTGATGGAGCTGTGTGATGGAGGGCAGCTACGAGATTTCTTTATCCGTCAAAAATTTCCTCTGTCAAATTCGGATTTTACACAGGCTCTTCTCTTAGGCCAGCGCCTGTGTGTAGCTGTAGGTCAGATGCATGAAGCACGCATCTGTCATTTGGACCTCAAAGCAGAGAATATTTTGTTGAAGAGGCAAGGTGAGGATCTGATTCCCAAAATTATTGATTTTGGCCTTGCGCGAAAGAGTGGAGATGCCTTAGCTGGCCATCACGGGCTGCCGTGGTATATGCCTCCGGAACAGCAGCATTCAGCACAGCCTCTGGCAGCGTCACCTTCGATGGATGCATGGGCTCTTGGCATCCATTTGCTTACTCTCTTCTACGGGTGGAGGCAGTTGTTAGCCTTCAGAAAGCTCTGTTGTCCCCCATATGTAATGGTGCCACGAGGCAAAGGTGTTTCATTTTACCCTTGGCGGCCAAATGAAGAGTCATCACGTCGCATGCGCGACGCAATGCATAGAGCATTTGGAGCGCGTCACGCAGACGTCGATGAGGTGATATGGCATCTTATGGATCCTCATCCGGAGACTCGATGGACGGCGCAACAAGCGGCAGACCGTCTCACCGAGATCCTCTCCAAATGATAAGCAACCTACGACTCTAAAACGTTTTCGCTGATATGCTTTGGCTTCATCCATGGGAAGAAGAGGACATCGCGAATCGACTGGCAGTTGGTAAAGAGCATGACAAGGCGGTCTATCCCTATCCCAAGGCCGCCAGCAGGCGGCATTCCCTGGCAGAGAGCTTCAACAAAATCTTCATCGTACGGAGATGCTTCTTCGTCGCCGCCCGCACGCCGCTCTGCCTGTTGTTCGAGCAGCTGGCGTTGCAGCTCTGGGTCCGTCAATTCGCTGTAGGCATTGCACATCTCGCCGCCGAGGATAAAGCTTTCAAAGCGTTCGATCAATCCCTGCCGGTAGCACTCTGGATCTCGGTGGGGGCGGCAGAGGGGGGTTGTCTCAATGGGGTGATCGATGATGTGATGAGGTTGGATCAGGTGGTGTTCGACTTTTGTTTCAAAAAGATGGGCTATAAGAAGGCCTCGTGTCGCTCCTTTTAGCTCTTTGTCTTCCATGCCTTCTGTCCGTAAGAGGGCTCGCATCTCGTCGTCAGAGAGAGCGTCGCAGTCAATGCCGCCATAAACCTTGATGCTCTCCTTCATTGTCATCTTCTTCCATGGCGTTTTGAAGTCGAGGATGATGGTCGATTGTGTTTCTGGTGAGAAGAAGGCAACGTCAGTGGAGCCGTGGAGGGCAAGGGCAATATTTTCGAAGAGCGTTTCTGTCAGATGCATCATGTCATTGTAATCCCAGTAGGCAGCATAGACCTCCATGATTGTAAACTCAGGGTTATGCGTCCTGTCGATCCCTTCATTTCGGAATACCTTGCCGATCTCAAAGACTCGGTCTAAGCCGCCAACGAGAAGCTTTTTCAAGGCGATCTCTGGGGAGATTCGCAAAAACATCTCTTGCTTTAAGGCATGGAGCATTGTGGTGAATGGGCGTGCCTCAGCACCACCGTAGATGGAGTTGAGGATTGGGGTTTCTACTTCAAGGAAGCCAAGCTCGTCTAAATGGGTTCTGATGAGCTTCATGATTCTGCTGCGGTCTTTGAACACCTTGACGACGGACTGGCTGCTGATGAGGTCGAGCCAGCGCTTGCGATAGCGCATCTCCTTGTCACTTAAGCCCGCATGTTTGTCAGGCAAGGGGAGTAAGCTTTTGGTGAGGATGACGACTCTCTTCACATAGATGGTCAGCTCCCCTTTGAGGGTGTGGAAGAGGTAGCCTTCAACGCCGATGATATCCCCAAGATCGACCATCTTTTCGATGAATTTCAATGGCGAAGGGTGATCTTCAGCCGACGGGACATACCCTTCGACCTGTGTTGCGTCCTTATTGAACATCAGCTGGATGCGCCCGTTCTTATCTTGAAGTTGGGCAAAGGCATTTTTTCCCATTGGGCGAAAGAGGACAAGGCGTCCTGCTGCAGAGACAAACGGCGATGCGCCAGCTTCTGCCTCATGGCTTCCACCGATTTTTGCCGTTCCCCATGCACTCTGGAGCTCTCCGCTGTCATGCGTTGGGTGGAACGATGGTGGGTAGGGCTCTACTCCGAGCTTTCGTAATTCTTGGAGTTTGCGAAAACGATTTTCGAACTCTTCTGACTGGCAGTATTCAGCTTTCATGTCCACTCTTTTCGTTTGATAGGCTTTAACACTTTTCCTAACAAATCATATTCTGATATGTCAGTGATTTCTACAAGATAGGTCTCTCCAAAAGCGCGAACAGGGCCGCAGTCGTTGAGCAGGACTACTGGATCGATTTCGGGACACTGCCCTGGAAGGCGCCCTACCATCAGCAGCTTTGTCTCCGGGTGGAAGCCGTCGATGATGACAGGAAGTCGTGTGCCGATGAGCTTGCGATGGCGGGATGTGACGATGTCGCGCTGGATGGCGCTGAGCTGTTCGCAGCGCTTGTGCTTGACATCCTCAGGAAGATGTCCTGGCAGCGAAGCGGAGTGGCTCTTCTCTTCTTTGGAATAGGCGAAAATCCCCACATTATCAAGGGCATAGCTTTCTACAAATTCGCATAACTCCTGGAACTGTTGATCGGTCTCCCCTGGAAACCCAACAATCAGGCTGGTACGAATGGTGACGTCTGGTACTTCTTGCCGAAGGGTGTCGATCGTGCGGATGATCTGCTCTTTGGAGGTGGCTCGCCGCATAGCGCGCAGCAGATCATCGTTGCTATGTTGGATTGGCATATCAAGATATGGGAGGATCCGAGGATCGGATTTCATTAGATCGATTAGCTCATTGGTAATCTCGTCAGGATACAGATAGAGAAGTCGAAGGCGAAAATCGTCTTTGAGCTTGAGGAGTTGCAAGAGAAGATGGACCAATCCTGAAGACCCTTTATACCCAAGGTCTTTCCCATAGTCTCCAAGATCCTGGGCGATGAGGATGATCTCAAAAGCCCCCCCTTTCACAAGAGCTGAGAACTCGCCGATGATCTGTTCTACGGGCTTGCTCTTCAGCGGGCCTTTGATCTCAGGGATAATGCAATATGAACATCCCTTGCGGCACCCTTCGGCGATTTTGAGGTAGGCATAATGCTGAGGCGTCGAAATAGTTCGTGGGACGTCGCCTTGTTCTAAGTAGCTCTTGGCGGAGGTGATTTCCGAGCCGCTCTCTTCTGCCGTTACAGCTCTGACGATTCCTTCGACGTCGCCAGACCCGAGGATGTAGTGAATCTCCGAACGAAGGCTGTCAAGATACTGCGCCTGCAGCTGTGCTAGGCATCCTGTGACGATGATCTTGGCTCCCTTTTTCTTTGCTTTGATCACGGAACGGATTGTATCTATGGACTCTTGACGTGCTGCCTCGAGGAATCCGCAGGTATTGACAACGATAAAATCAGCCTCTTTGAGGGCCGGGGTGGGCTCATATCCTTTTTGCGACAGAAGGCCGATCATCACTTCAGAATCTACGAGGTTGCGAGGGCAGCCAAGGCTGACAAAATGGACGAGGTTTTTTCGGCTTTTGCTACTTGGGATTCTTTTTTGACGTGCCATGACGACTTTTCCATCGAGAAAATTATTTACAATCCACGTTTCCGCTCTTTACTATCCCGAAGTTGTAAACCCAAGTTGCTACCTATTCGTTAGATTCAACTTCGTTATACGGCCATCTAGAGCGCTTCGCTCCTCGTCAAGGGTTACACCCTTGACGTCGTCTCGAATCGCTGCTCAATCTGGCTCGCCCAACATCGTTGCCCCTAACGAATAGGTAGCAACTTGGGTTTCAAGTTAGGGATGAGGGCAACTTGTTTGGGTATAGTGTAGTGGAATCTTCGATTCCCCTGAAGAAAAAGATGCAATGTGTGAGTGCCGCAAAATCCTGGGCGAAACTCTATTCTTTTTGGATCGTCGTCGTACGACTACTATACCTAATCCTGGACTTTAGCATTTTTTGAGACCGATTTCGCATTCGTTGTCTCTCATACTTCTTGCATTTATCATAGATGGCCTGCCTAGGCCGATCTATGATAAATGCAATTGTCTGAAAGACAACGCTCTGCGAACTCGGTGCCCAA
>CAINFV010000175.1 GCA_903848235.1 Chlamydiia bacterium
CATCTCAAACAAAGAAAGCAGGACATACCCTCCATCGAGCACGGGGAGCGGGAGAAGGTTTAAAATGGCAAGGTTGAGACTTATCGTGCCAAGCCAGAAGAGGGCCTCTTTATACCCTATCGACCACTGTTGCTGGATGACATGAAGAATTCCTACAGGACCGCTCATCCATCGAGGACTTAAGTACCCTCCAAAGAGAGCGACAATAGTCTGATAGATCTCATCGCCGATCGACGAACAGACTGTCAGCGGATTTGGATTATAGAGGACAACAGTGTCATGGACTCTAGAGAGCCCTAAAAACAACTGACGGTCTCTCGACTGGAGGCTTTCCTTCATCTGCAGCCGCACCTGAGGGTCCTCAATCGTCTGAAGGAGGCGCTCTTCTTCTTCTTTTAATGCAGTGACTTCATCCTTCCGTCCAGCATCTTCTAGCAGTTCATTCCGTGTCTTGGGAGCAATTGGATTCAAGAGAACAAAGACGCCTTGCTGCTTCATTTGTTCTGGCGTTCCGATCGCTTGCACAAGCTGTGATAACTGTGGCGATTGATAAGCGGCTCTAAAAAGAGCGTCTGCATCTTGGAAGCTCAGCGGTTTCTTCGGCGTTGGGCTTCTGTCGACGACGACAAGAACATGCTTTTCTTGGAATGCCGTGAGAACCTCTGCCGCTGTTGACACCGACTGCCCTGCCACGGCGACAATACGATCGTGTGGCAGCAGCGTGTCATGGTAGAGGGTTGCTTGCCCCTCTTTGGCCTTCACTTCATTGTCGATCAGAGGAATCTCTCCTTCGACAAAGCCGTCAGACGTCAGATTATAGGGTAGAAACCAGAGCTGATTCGTCCGGAGAGACTGGAGCTTGCTTTCATACTGCCAGTCAGAGATCTCTCCTCTTACGTCTGACGACAACTTCATCTCACCGATGGGAATTCTTTGGATATGAAGGTTGAGATATTTTCCATCTCGGAGGACAGTGACGAACAAACAGCCATCATTGAGCAACGAGTTGAGCTGCATCTGAGAGACAAGAACCTCTCCATCCATCCACACCAGCCTGTCAGAAGGAAGAATTCCACTTTTCTCTTGCGCGTCAGTCTTAATCTGCAGCGCACCATCCTTCGGCATATTCCATACTAAGAAACTCGCTGGGGACAAAATACCGGTCGTCAAAATTCCCTTTTCTAAGGCAAGAGGATGTTGATAGGGGGTAATATCGACGGGGAAACGACGATTTTCACCTTTTCCAGTTCCTAACTTTTCCACTACCACAGATAGCTTTGACCCGCTTGTCATTGCGGCATAAAAATGATCTTTCGCACTTCGAACCGGCTTGTCATTATAAGAGAGGATAAGGTCGCCAGGACGAACTCCTTTTGCATATAACTCAGAGTTAGGATCAAGCCAGCCTACTCTTCCACTCACATCAGAAAATGTCTTTTCCCTACCTCCCGTCACCCAGATAAGAGAAAAAGCAAGAAGCGCGAAGAGAATATTTGCTAAGGGGCCGCACAATGCCACTTTAATTCTCGCCAGGGGGCTCTTTGCAAAAAAACCATCGGTCGCTTTATACGGATTCTCTCCTTTCTTCGCTTCCATACCAGCAATCTTGACGTAGCCTCCAAAGGGAATCCAGCAGATGTTGATACGCACGCCTTTATGCAAGAAGGAAAATAGAGGGCGGCCAAACCCAATGCCAAACACCTCTACTCGCATGCCAGTACGGCGAGCCATCAAATAGTGGCCTGTTTCATGGATCAGGACAAGAAACCCTAAGCCAACTAAAGCTAAGAAAAAAGAGATACAACCATCAATCATGGGCAATCAAAAGCTCCTTAAGAGACGCCTGAGAGAAACTATTTCGTGTTCTTTACCCTTGGAAAAAACTTTATCTAAGGGAACACTACGTGCAATTCCTTCTCGTACACTACATAAGCGATTATCGCAAACCTCTCTTTTTCTGGCATGGAGCAAATCAGAATATCCTTTGGTTTTTCGCTGTGCAGGAGAGATTTTCGTAAGGAGACTCTCCATAAAATTTCAATAGAACGGTATGTTTTTTGATCGGCCGTTATTTATCACCAAAGGAGACACCATGCTGTTGAAAAACCTTTTTCGATCGAGAGCTGCTTACATATTTCTTTTTTGTTGTTGTATGGTATTTTCTCTCGAATGTCTTGGCGCTGTTGTCCACACCCCGCCTGTTGAACCCGCGTCACACCCTTTCATCGAACAAATTTCGATTGATTTAGATCCTTTCAAAAACACCGGCTTTGCTGCAAGCGCCGTGTCCGACACCATGAATGCCATTCCTGAAGGGCAGATGTGCGCTATCTATCGAATCGACGATCGGGGAGCGCGCATCCTCGCGACGAAAAACCAACGGACAGACAACCATCCTGTAACCTCTCTGATGTTACATGGTTTTCAAGAATTTGTTGTCTTCTGTACAAAAAATTCATTGCGAATTCCGAAGGTAGAATTTGCTGTGTATCTTGACGATTGGACGACATCTGACACTCCCTTCCCAGCCCCCCTCTTCGCCTTCGCCAAGGACAACACGCAAGGAGAAGGGCTGGTCCTCCTTCCAGATTTTGAGATGCTCTCCGGCTATGAAACAACAGCACGGCAAACACAGAAGGCGTGCAAGCACTATCCATGGAAGTGTAAAAAAGAGAAGGTCATCTGGCGAGGGACGACGACAGGAAGCCCGCACAACGGCCTGTACACACCGGAGAACTTTCGAGATTTTCCACGCACACAACTAGTAGAGATTTCACTCGCCAATCCCACGGTCGTTGATGCACGGTTTACCAAACTCTGCCAAGGAGCTGAGCTCTTCGCCGCACGTCTTGCCCCCTATTGCGGCAACTTCCTGTCTATCCCCGATCACATTCGGTATAAATATCAGATTCTTGTCGACGGCAATACCTGCGCTTTTTCTCGGTGCTACTGGCAGCTGCTCTCCAACTGTTTGATGCTCAAACAAGAGTCTCCACACATCCAGTGGTACTACCGAGGACTTCAGCCATATGTGCACTACGTCCCGGTACATGGAGATCTCTCGGACCTCCTCAAGCAAGTCTCCTGGGCTCGCTCCCATGACAAAAAAGCACGTCGCATTTCAAAAAAGGCAACGGCATTTGCAGAAAAGCATCTGACAAAAGAAGCAGCGTTCACGTACATGCACCGCCTCTTCACAGAATACGAAAAACTCATGGTGCAGTAAGCGTAGCTCTTGCTCGACGTCGTAATTCTCGAATACACAGTGCTCCTGCATACAAAATGCCAAGGAGCACTGCTGCTAGAGCCCCTGTCGACACAGGGAGGTAGTAGGCCGACAGAAGATGACGCCCTAGAGCCACCGCCAGTACGACAGTCCCCACGCCAACGGCCATAGAAGTCACGAGGAGAGGGCGAAGACTCTTCGTCCACAGTCGTGCGATGAGAGGGGGGATGACAAAAAAAGCTAATGTCATCACGAAGCCGACAGCACGAAAGGCAGAAATAGATGTCAGCGCCACCTGCGCCAATAGAAGATGGTGAAGAAACGACGGCCGGAAGCCGGACATCTGAGCAAAACTGGTGTCAAAGATAGCAACAGAAAAGCCCCGTAAAAACAGACATCCTATCGCAAGTGTCAGGCACGCCCCATAAAACACTATAGGAATATCACCTGTCTGCAGCGCATCAGGATCTCCCATCAACAGCTCAACGCCGGCATGAGCGTTGCGGCTCCATACAGAAAGCAGCGTCACGCCAAGAGCAAAAAGAGCCGAAAAGACCATCCCATTACACGCATCTTCTTTCAGCGTGCGAACACGGGCCAGCTGCTCTGTTAAAAACCCTGTGAGCAATCCGATTAGCACAGAAGAGACAATGATGGCAAGGTTAGGGGGGGTGAGAAACTCGATGGCCTGCCCTTGAAAGGACACCGTCATCATCAGCGCCACGACAATTCCTAAGAGCATTGTGTGCGACAAGGCATTTGCCATCATAGTCAAACGCTTGAGGACAAGGAGAACCCCAAGGAAACTGGCGCTGAGAGCGAAAAGCCCCATGACGATAAGCTGAATTTCGTCGGCAAATATTTCTGTTCTATGGAGAGAAAAAATCCTCGAAGCGAGAATAGAGAACCATCCAAAAAAGGTGGCATCAAAGTACGGATCCATTGCGGGTATATCATTCAACAGCTGAAGCATTCTCTCCTAAAGGGAACAGCAGAGACTCTACACCTTCAATAATGATATGAAGGCACGCCATGTGCACCTCTTGAATTCGATCAGAGGTCGACGCTTTTGGTACAATCAGCTGCACATCGGCAACGTCCGCCAGCTCCCCTCCCCCTTTTCCAAGCAGGCAAACAATTTTCATGCCGCGGCGTCGTGCCTCTTCGACGGCAAGGCTGATATTGCAAGAGCGCCCACTCGTCGTCAGGGCAACAAAAACATCATCTCTCTGGCCAAACGCTTCTATGCCTCTTCGATAGACATCATGGAATCCAAAGTCATTGCCCACACACGTTAGATGCCCGGGCTCGGAGAGGACAATGGCAGGAAGTGCCATCCGAGGCTTTCGAAAACACCCTGTCAGCTCCTCGGCAAAGTGAGCGGCATCGCACAGCGAGCCGCCATTTCCTGCAACGATGACCTTATGCCCTGATGAAAAAGTCTCTGCTAACAAGCTCGCTACATCCGCCATAAAAGAGATGGCTGTTGGCGACGCGAGAAAACTCGTTGTCTGAATAACATCACATACCGCTGCTTTCACTGTCTTTACAAGCTGGGGGCAGAACGTTTTTTCATCCATAGGGAAAAAGAGCACTTCCATAAAGTGTTACGCAAAGGACAACTGTACCCAATACAAGGCAATACCTGCCAGATACCCAGCAAGTGCTGGGATAGAGGCTTTCTTAAGGTACCAGAAGAAATCTACTTTCTCTAAGCCCATAAAAGCAACACCAGCGGCAGACCCGATAATGAGCAAGCTTCCTCCAGTTCCCGCAGCATAGGCGGCAAGTGTCCAGAAGGAGCTATCCATAGGGTAGGCTGCGAGGTCATACATCCCCATACAGGCAGCGACAAGCGGGACATTATCGACAATCGATGAGATGAAGCCAATGATCACCGCGATCACCTCTTTTGAAGAAAAGAGATGGTCGAGGGTATGGGCAAAGTACTGAAGGATATTCGCAATCTCAAGAACATTCACACTGAGAAGGATCCCTAGGAAGAAGAGAAGACTCATGACGTCAATACGCGGGAGAATAGCCGAAAACCGCAGATGGTCGCGGTCAGGATGCCCACGGTGAATCACATCCGTAATCAACCACAGAACAGCCATCGCTGTTAAAATCCCCATAAAGGGAGGAAGTCCTGTCAGATATCGAAAGACAGGAACGCTGATCAATGCTCCAAGGCCGCAGAAGAGGATAAGCATCGCATGCGGCTGCAGTGTCATGTCAATGCCTGAGCGATCAGGCATCAGCCCTTTCACAGAGCGACTTGCAAAGAGAAGCGAGACAATTACGCAGGCAAGACTTGGGACAAGGAGGATTTTCATCATGGCAAAGGTCGACAGCTGCCCGCCTACCCATAACATCGTCGTCGTCACGTCTCCAATGGGAGTCCAGGCGCCGCCAGCATTTGCCGCAATGACAATGACACTTCCAAAGATCAGTCTCTCTTCACGATCTTCGATGAGCTTTCTTAAGAGCATGATCATGACGACAGTTGTGGTTAGGTTATCGAGAATCGATGAGAGGAAAAAGGTGATAAATCCAACAACCCACAGAATCACCTTCTTCGTTGGAAATCGCAATAGATTGCCGACAAGGCTTAAGCCTCCATGCACCTGAATGGTCTCAACAATCACTAAGGCACCCAAGAGAAAGAAGACAATCGACGCTGTTTGCGCTAACCCTTCGGTAAAAAGGGCAAGATCTGTGGCTTCTGGGGCAGGTCCTGCGAACTGCGCGACCCAGCAAGCGGCAGCCGTAAGCAACGCGCTGGTCGTTTTATTAACGCCAATCGCATGTTCGAAAATAATACATAGGTACCCTATCACAAAAAATGTGAGCACCCACCACTGATCAGAAGAAAGAGATTCTTGCATAGTATTACACCCAAAAAAATTTGCAAAATCGAGATTATATGCCTCATTGTTATTTCCTGAAAACCTAAGCTCTAACTGAACTTTAGCATTTTTGGGGCACCCCAGTTCGCAGAGCGTTCTCTCTTTAGACGATTGCATTTATCATAGATCGTCTTGGGTTAGGCCATCTATGATAAATGCAAGAAGTATGAGAGAGAACGAATGCGAAATTGGCGCCCCAAAAATGCTAAAGTCCAGTCTAACCTAGTCAAGAAAATATTCCGCGTTCTACTATCCAGTCGATTGTGTCAGAGGCCTATTCTTAACTTGAAAATTCGGGCCATACACATCTTAGTTGAAGAAATGGATTTACAGAAGTCAAGGAGAAAATAATGGCCGTAGAAAACCCTATTCCTCCTCCAGCCGTTGGGGCTTTCAGTCAACCTAGCGGAAAAGTCATTAAGTACCGTCTTCGATTTCATAAAAGTTACACCGCCATGGCGAGGAAGGCGGTAGAGCAGAGGCTTCAAACGGTGTTTTCGGCGTTACAAGGTAAGACATTACCCGCTCTTGCCTCAGACCAACATCTTGACATCGAACTTCTAAAAAATGGAAATGCACGAGTGACGCTTCCATCAGGCAAGAAAATACCGGTGTCTATTCCATCAGGCGAGAGTAGCCAGATCGAACAAGAAAGCACCCCTACCGTCGCTTCTGCATCCACAAAAGATCCACAATATCGCTTTGTTCCTCTGTTAGAGGGAAAGCCTCAATCAAGTTTTGGAGCCATCATAAAGAAAATTTTATCTCACATTTTGCCTCTTGGACCATCGAAAAGCGATACTATTCATTTAGGGCTCCTCCAGGAAGTCTTAGGGACCTATCCACGTGATGGAACGGTAACAATGGGACAGGCGCTTGACTACTGGATACGGGTAATCCAGCACGATGAGGTGCCTTCAAAAGAGACGTCTGAACTTGTGCACCAGTTACAAGAGGCGAAGCAGCTACAAGTCGAAATCGAGAAGATGCAGCGCAAAAACCTTCTATTCGACCCTGACTCTTTGAAAATGAAAACAAGACTTGTAGCGCGTTTTGCTAGCAAAATCTCCTCCTTGCCCTCTCCCCCCGCCCAACTGTATATCCCGGCGGGATATTGGAAAGCGACATCGGCAGAAGAGGGGGGAAGGATGATTTTTCAACCCCTTCTCATTCGGGTAACAAAAGAAGCGAATGGTAACTATATATTTTCATGCCCATATCTTCAGTCGTCGATCACAATAAGTCCCGAAAAGCTTCCTGAACATTTAGAAACTCTTCTCGACACGCTCAATCCAAGATCTACAATAGACATCACTAATATCAATCAAAATCGAACTGTGCGTATGATGACGGCACCGATAGCAGATAAAACGCCTATCACGAAACCCCTTCTTTCGGCTCAAGAGCTAAAGAAGCTATATGGCACACCGACGCGGGTAAAAACAAAAAAGCATGCCGGCACATATGCAAGCGCCGTACGGGCAACAAAGGCTGTTGTACGAGAAGTTCTAATCCCTCCTTCAGCCCCAGAAAGAAAAAGTGACTACAAATTATTTCGCTATCGACATGAAATAGATCTGTTAGAAAAATCCGCACAGTCAAAAGCGTGGGAAGATGATCTAGAGTATCAAAAAACGATTTACGATAGCGCTTACAAACTGCTGATGAACCTTACAGGAGCGCGAGAGGGAAGCACATTCCTTGAATCCATTCTTGAGGCCGATTCTGAAAAGAGAGCGGCAATCCTCGCCGACGAACAAGCGAAAAATCCTGCTTTGTGGGAGATCCGAGAGGATGTACAACGATTATGTGCAATCAGGGAGCAGATAGAAGCTCACAGAGCAGAGCAATTGAAACGCAAGGGAGTCGAAAAAAGTCGCCCTCTTACTGGGTCTGCAGTCCATATACCATCAGATCCGTTTCAACGCCGCACCGTAGCCGTAGGTCGGGATTCTACAATCGACTGCTCATTTGTATCCACCCCCCCCACACAACAAGAGGGGATCAAGCCTTTTCTAAAAGAAGCGTCGATAGCCTGCGAAGCACTGGTACGAGCAGGCGAATATAAGGCTCTCGAACATCTCATAACATCTGTGGCACAAGCTCTTTCAAGCTTTGACCTTGACACACCACCATTGACGATCCCTGACGCACAAGCCATCCGTTCCTCATTAAACACAATACACCGTTCTGCTCTTGCCATCGTTGTCGCCATACCAAACCCTCCTTTTCATCCGGATTTTCTCGTAGGCCTCCTTGCCCTGGAAGTCCTTCAACATAAAGCCCTCACCCTTGAGATGGCGGCCATAGAAATTCCATTCTATTTTGCTACAGCTCTCTATCATGAGCTAAGAGATCAGCCTGTGGCTTTTTTTCGTTCCCCAAAATCACAAGCACTTTTTAACACCGTGAAGCGCTATGCAGAAGTCAGAGAACCTGTGGGAACAGAAGCCGCATCTAAAACAAAAGAACCTCGTATTAACGAGTATCGCAAATGCGTGATCATCAACCACCTTGTTGCATATAAGAACATTCGATTTGGGGAAAAGAGAAGAGGGGTGGTGGACATCTTCACAATGGGTGATTCTCATTGCTGGAAGGAAGAGAGGGCTGCAAAAGTAGATCAAGGCGCCCTCCGCAGTCAACTCATAGGCAAACAGTTAGACAGTCTCCCCGATCTGCGCCTCAATCCATACAAAACCCCCCTAGCACTTTCATTTCTTGGTATTTCAACGGAGGAGGAAGATCTGCTAGAAGAAGCCTATATCGAACCGTACTTTGACATGCCTGTGATGTATGATGTAAAACGCCCTCGCTTTTGTTGGGATAGAACCCAATCTCTTTTTGAATCATCAGCCCCCAGTATCCCAGCTCATTCTCAGAGAGATCATAACCCATTTTGTGAGGCCATGGTCACCGTTGCCTACAAAACCCATGAATACGAAATCCTTGAGCGATTTCCCGATACGTTTAACCGATACTCTCCTGAAGAGATTCATGCCATTCTCTCGCTCATACCGCAGTGTTCTCAAGCCGATGTAACATGTGAACAGGGCGGTCCTGATCAAGGGGAAAGGCCTATTTTAGCACGTCTGCTGGAGCAGCTTCCCGACACCACTATTCATAGTTTTCTCTGTCTTCTCGACAGATTTCCCCATCTTGTGACAGATCCTCAATGCGCTCTCTTCATTCGAGGGGCAATTTTTAAATCTGGGATCCTTTCCAAGGCCGATCCTGAGTTGACCAAAACGTTGATAGTCCGTCTAGAAGAATGCCGAAAAAGATGCCAGGATGAACTGAATGTCGCTGCAGAAATCAGATTGACAAGTCTGATCGGAGCAATACGCTTCAACATATCTCCTCCGGATGAAGACATCTCGGCGGACATTACTGCGCTGAAAGATATGAAAGGCCTCTCGAAAGATGAGGAATACATTCGAGATCAGGAGCTTTTAGCACTCTACCTCTTAAAACCCAGCTTTTTTCCTGAGGAGCAAAGGGAATTCTTCTCTCTCTATGTTAAGACCCATTCAGCCCAGGGACGCATCTCAGATGTCGATCCTGGAATATTACAGGAGGCGGAACAGCGCGCTTTTAATGAGATTCAATATATAAGAAAACAACATATAAGAAAACAACCAGCAATCATAGAACAAATTTTACACACATGTTCTCAATTAATCAGCGACGAGAAATGGAATATTGACCATTTCCCACTGTGTGTTCGTGGTAAAGAAGAGATAGACTTATCTCTCGGCACGCTCGTTATAAACGGAACGAGCGTCTCATCTCTTCCATCTACCGTAGAGGAAACACCCCTCTTTACGAAGTTGAACTTACAACAAGGACTTCGATGGACTGTGACAGAAGATGAAGGGCACATCAAAAAAACGTATACATCCACCGCACATCCTGACATGACCATCGAAGCAGACTCTTTTGGCAACGTGAGATTTTTAAAGACAGAAGAAGAAGGAGGGAGGAAAACCCAATACGTCTGTTTCGATCCGGTCTACAAAACACAACCTCAAACGCTGAGTGTTATAGAGATGGTCATGGGAGTAGAGGGACCTCTTTTCACAGGCGTGGCAGAGTCCGCATCATGGCAAATCACCCTATCAGAAAAGCACCGTCCCTATGTCCTTGACAATGTGGTGTTCGTTGATACCTCCCCTACAAAACGCAAAGGTAGTCGAACCCTTAGAATCGTTCGTGACGAAATGACCTCCATTCACATCAACCTCTCTGACAAAAAATCATCTGTGCAACTCATCAGCAGAGGCAAGCCACCCTCTTCCTTACTCCACGTAAGCCCCGGCACGTCGGACATCCTTGGAAGGCTCGATGAACGGATGTTTGCCACTTCAGATGGAAAAACAACTTCTGTGTACATGCCACTGCTCCGATTTCAGGGTGAATCCCAAGGCGTGGTTCTTCATCAATCCGATCAAGGGGTGTGGGAAGTACAACACGAGGCATTCAAGGGGTATCGCATTTCAGCCAATCTCAGCCCGATACGTCCTTCAGGCGACAACCCCCCAATTATTCCACCAGGGTTCACCAGTTTTATGGCGCTTGAAAAGGAAGGGCAATCAGGGACTGTTTCTAAGCTTTTCATTCCCCTCGTCGAGTTAAAACCCAAGTATCTCCGGCATGTTCCAGGACAAGAGACGGTTGGCGAAAAGTCATACGCCTCTTTTACGACTGAAGTAGTAGTCGCCTCTCCTGGGAGCAGGCCATTGATCCTGTTGGATGTTGACATCCAGGACGGAAAACCTGTTTCTAGCGACCGCACCACAAACGCATATCTGGCCTACGTAGCTCTGACCCAACATCGATACGCTGATGCATATGCATTTTTGGAGAAAAGTCGGGCCACCCTCCCTCCGGAACAACTCAAAAAGATCTTTGAGTTTATGCTCTCCTGGCCCGACACATCGGCAGAAGGGGAGAGCGTAAAAGACAGAGTCCGTCTTATTCAACTTGGATGGCAAGACGCCCCCTCCTCCTCTGCAGCTCTATCCCGAGAAATCATCAAGGAATTCACAAAAAAACTGGAGCCTGACGGCAAGGCTGAGGCCTTCCTCACCCAGCACCCAATCGGAGATATCACTCGCCTGCAATTGTTACTCGAAGCCTCAGGGAATGCTCTAGCTAAAAGGCTACTGCCTGTCGCTCCCGTCATAGCTCCCGCTCCTGAGGGTGAAGAGAGAGCCCTGATAGGCACGTGCATATATGCTAGCGTTCACCTTGAGGATTTTGGCCGCAGCCTAAAACTGAGGGGGAAGGATTCCGTCAAGACGTTGCGAGCTGCGGCCAGTACAATGATCGACAAAATGGGAGCCGTTGATAAAACACGAAAGGAAGCGTTAATAGCTGATGTTGGTGCGCATTGTGATAGCTTAGTAGAAGAGAGGGTGCTAGCAGATGGTGCACCGCTGCAAGAGATAGAAAGGGATCTAGAAAATAAGAGAAAAATTCTCGGGCATCAAAAACAATTTTGGCACAACAAAATCATAGCGATGTGCAATCCCAGTAAGACGGGACTTGCAAGCCTGCAAGAGGCACTATGTTCAAAAACCCATAAACACCAGATAGACCGTATTCTTGGCAGCTATATCAGAGGTGATGCAGATCTGAGCGATCTTCTCAAAGAGATCGTTCCTCCAGTCGACATTAAGGAGCTCAAAAATCTTCTCCGCCAATACCTTGAATTTTCCGTTGCCCTCAAGCACACAGAAGACGCTTGCGAAAAGATCAAGAAGGTTCCGCAGGAAGGTCATCCAGCACGCCAAGAGGCCTTGGATGAACTAGCAACATTTTTGGACGCTACGAGATATGTCCCTGATAGCGTCGATGAGATGACGAGCCGACTACTCCTGATGCTCGAATATTCCTGCGGCTTTCTTTTACGGAAGGCCAACGTACAGCTAGTTCTCGACCTCTTGAGGAATCCATCATGTGTCCGTCAACTGCCACCGGGCTCTGGAAAGACAAAAGTTGTACTCAGACTCTTGGCAATCATGCGAGCAAATGGCCTCGACCTATCAACTATTATTTTGCCTGAATGGCTCTATGAACAAAATCGTCGAGACCTTGACATGGGGCTGCGTGAGGTTATTGGTCAAGAAGCCTACTGCCTCGATGTACCAGAGGACAGAGACCTAAGCCTCGATGAGCTGCAGGTTATGTATGGCAGCTTGCAAGCTACGGTGCAGAACAGAGGCGTCCTGCTCACGACAAAGACAAACCTGCTCGCGCTCCGTAATACCTTCGAACACCTCGAACGTCAACTCTGCCCCGTGCAAGGAGGGGCGCCTGATCCAGCTCTGCTCGAACAGTATCACATGTTAAGCAAAATCTTAGACTATTGTAAGAAGCACATGGTGGCCCTCTGTGATGAAGTCGATTCCATTTTAGATATTCATAAAGAGGTCAACAGGAAAGAAGGCGGCGATCAGGATATTGATCCAACGATCCAAAAGGTGGGAGGTGAGTTTTTTCAGGTCCTTGTCAAAACGGCCGTCACACCAACGGATGATCCCAGCTCGCCCTTACAGCAGCTAGCCAGAGCTATCGTCAATGACCAACAAGTAGATCTTCCTGAGGACATAAAGAAAGAGGGATTAGAGGCCCTTGTTCATACAATTTTCAAAGACGAGACATATGCAACATATATACTCAAAGAAGGCGCCCCCCTCCCACAAGTCCCTGATCTAGCAACCCAACAAAGACTAAAAGTCGCCAAAACATATTTTCAGGCGTTTCAAAAATCAACATTGCAGAAGAAAAGAAACGCCAAAGATGGGTATGGCCGTCTTGGAGATCGCGTTGTCCCCTACCGAGGACCCGGTACACCCGACACTAACTCTGCGTTCTGCCATCCATGCGCCATTGTGGCGTATACGTATCAAGACTACATTCAGGGAGGCATTCGCCTCGATCAGGCCGAGACACTATACGCAGAAATATTGAGGCTGAGCAAGAGCCAAAAGGAAGAAGATAGAAAACATCTGCTCGACCTATGCACAGATTTCGAAATTGATCAAAACGAACTCAGCAAATTAATAGATGAAAATGAAGCTATAATGTACGTCCTCGACCAGATTAACAGCTCTGCAACAGCCAAATTCGCCTATTGCGTTCGCTATTGTATTCCAAAATTGAAAACAAGCGGGGAACAGGTCAAGTCAAACGCTTTTGATCTTGTGGATATGATGAAAAGTTTTGCAGGGATGACCGGAACCCCGCATAACGTAACTACATACTCTGACAAGATTACCGAAAAAGAGAAGGCAGTGACTCTCGGAAGTGATGGCAGCACGTTGGTAGCAGTGGCCAAACTAGCGACAGCTGGCAAAATGCAAATAGTCACTCTTAAATCAGCCGAGCCCGACGCCGTCCTAGCGCACGTAGGGAAAACGTACCAAGGGGTCATCGATATCGGAGCCTACCTCACAAGCCTCTCCGCAGAAGAGATTGCCCAAAAAATGGGGAAAGGGATGCCGAAGGACAGCCCAACTCTGTACATTCTCTATGTCGACAGCCGGGGGCAATACATGGCCTACGACATAAAAAAGGACCAACACGTTCCTTATGATGATAAAAACACGGCTATGAGCCCAGGCAACTGTAAGACCATCTTCCAGTCGTTCGTTGGAACAGATATCAAACAGACACGCGACGCGAAATTTCTCGTTACCATCGGGAATATGATGGGCATGAAAGATTTTATCCAAGGGGTCATGAGGCTTAGAAATCTTGGCAAGGATCAGACCTTTGACATCGCCCTATCCCCTGAAGTGGCTGATACCATAAGAAAGTCAACAGACAAGCAATCCGACGAAATCCTGACGATTTCAGACATTCTTACCTACTGTGAACTCAACTACGAACAGGAGGCTAAAGATGCGGCACTTGCCTCCGAGCGCACCAAAATTCAACGGGTCCCCGAAGCGCTTCTTTTTGAAGATCGCGTCGAAAGAGGCGTATGTGTATCTCCTGAAGAGTTACAAGCACGTCGAACGGCATATCGAGATATCGTTGCGAGTAGAAGTAGATTTGATGCAGATTCTTTACAAACAGAGACAGAAGAAGTGACGTCCAAAAAAGCCCTGGATGATGCCACCGCTCTGGCGAGTCGGGGACTAGAACAGCTCGAGATCCTACCACAGGCCAAACGCGAAGAAGGTCTAAGAATTCTTAGAGAAAGAAGAACCCCACGTGAAGACGAAATGCCTCAGACAGCGGTAGGCGTTGACTTTTCGATGACCGCTGTAGCGCAAGCCCAACAACAGACTAAGCAAACTCAGCAGATGCATACAAGAAGCCTGAAAACGGCATTAGGAGCTGCCTGCCCTAAATGGATGCCGAAGGCAATTGATGAATTAATAATCTCACATTGCAATCTATCTCTATTTGTATCCCCAAACATACTACGCGGATGGAAAAGCAAATATTTTGTTCCAGCACAATACGCCATTTTTATTAACGGCAACTTCCATATCGTTGACCAAACCGAATTTCAGCGCTTTTCCTCTATAGAAAAAGCAGTAAAAATTAGCTTTGGGTCAAAAACCTGTATTCAAGGAACACTCCAAGAAAAAGATGTGCAGAAGTTTTACCGATGCTTGGTTACGGCAAAGCTGCTGGCAGGATACGTAGACTTTCACGATCCAAATCATTACCTAGACCCTCATAATCAAAAAGAAAAAATAGCGCTCGCATGGGTGATCAATGAACAAAAACGCAATCTTCTGCGTCAAAAACTAGAAGCGAGTGAGGATTTCGATGCCTTGGACGCACTCGATGCAGAGGACAAAAAACTAGATTCTGAAAAAATCGATGAACCAACCTCTGAAGAAATCAATGAATTCGGCCAGATTCTGTTCATCGACCTACTGCAGCGGTAACCGTCCATAAATGCGCGGGTTTTACGGCGCATGGGATAAAATACGGAGCCGTCGTGGGAAAGAAGGAATAAACTCTCTGACGGCTCCCAAGAAAAGCCACTATTATTAGAGAACTTGGCGATTGAATGGCAGACTCGATCGCCAACAGTAAAAATTCTATTATGATTTTCAAGCCCCTGCCATCGTATGGGCCGTCGATAAGACTATTAAGCCTTTTGCAAAACGAGCGGACGCGCTCTGCTCACGCCGGCTCGAATAGAAAGTTTACCTCTCCCTTCGTCGACGGCGCTTCGCATATCGCAGCCGCCCGTTTTGCAAAAACCTCTATTACGTATTTTTATATTCTTTTCTTTTCGCTCCGATGTTTTCTATTCCATCCGCCGGCAACCGGGACAACTGTAGCCTCATCCTTCGCTGTTAAGCTAGGCCTTACAGGTACAGCTCGCGCTTCCGCGCTAGGAGAGAGTTCTCGTGCTGCCTGGTCAGTGAGCTTCTCGAGAGTGTCGCGGAGCTTTGCAGCAGCCGTTGTGCAGGAAGCGGTCCACTCACCGTCTGCTAAGAGCTGGAGGACCTCACTGTGAACAGCGTTCAAGCGGGATACAAAGACCCTTTGAGACTCTTGAGAAATACAGGGCATCAACACATTCAATAATGCCTTTACCTGGCATTGTATCGCTGCTGCCTGCCTCTCTTCGATGGTATGCGCTAGTACAGCGATTGTTCCTTCCAGCACAGATGCTAGCCACGGATATGCAGAAACGTCGTCTTCGACCTTTGCCCTGAGAACCTCTTGGACGGCAGGAACATCACGATGCACTGCTGCTGCAGGAATCGTCACACGATCTTTCGGCGGCACTTCTTGCAGAAGCCCTGCTGGCACCGTTTCTGCGAGAGCTTCAGACAAAACTGGCGTGGCGAGTGATCCCTTGACAACTTCTAGCTGCTGAAGCTGTGCTCTGACGGAAGGAGAGGCTTGCGCAAACTCGGCAGCTGACGTTCTAGCATGGGGTTGCTCTTCAGAATTCCTCCCATCTCTTTGTGCGTCACCACCCTTGTCTTCCCCTGTTTTTTCATCGACAGTTAGTTGGGTCGGAAGCAGGGGCGTTGGTTCCGCGCCTACATGAGATTCCTCGCCTACTTCCTCTCGCGGTGGAGGATCCTTCGGCGCTAAGAGCGGAGACACGACTTCCTCAGGATGAAGCTGAATGCCAAGCGCAGAACCAGCGGCGTTCACCCCTGCTAACGCTTGCAGTTCAATAGCGGCTTCCGGTGCCTCAGCAAGAGGAAGGGGAGCTATCGCGCCAGACAGAACATCTGTAGCAAGGTCATGAGCTGGAATCGTCGCAGGGAGCTCTGCTGCTGGAGCAAGCTCGCCATGCTCATGCTGCTGATCAGCAACCTGAACTACATCAGCGGCTGGTGTTAGATCTGCTTGCACTCCCCAATTGAATACAACCTCACCCAAAATCGGTAGATTCACTCTTGAAACGCTCATTGCCCACTCCTTTATTTCTAGAAATTAGCTCTATATGAAAACAAAGTATCGAGCAGGAACAATTAAGATACGATAAATGAATGGTTAGGGATGCTTTTGC
>CAINFV010000176.1 GCA_903848235.1 Chlamydiia bacterium
GAAGAAATGTTGAGCACAAAGAAGCGTCGATCGTCTAGATCCATTGGAACTGCCCACTCTTCGTTACTTGACACAATCAGATGGCGGCAATTATCGATGGGAATCGCGTCCTTGCCCTTGCCTTCGATGATGATTGAAGGATCGGTTATGAATGCCTTTAAGGCTCCGATTTCCTTCCTAGAACCACCCCAAAGAGCTTCGTTGGCATGCACCAAGTAGGCGTACTTCAAGTGACTGTTGAACTTGCCCATAAGATGCTCTAGGCTCGTTACCGTGAGAAAATAAGGGCCAAAAATCCTGCCGAAACACTCTACAAATCTGTTTTTACCCGTTCCTTGAAGCCCTCGAAGTACGAGTGCCGTTGCTAAGAGGGTTGGTTTTTGAATGACACATGCCATCCATTTTCGAACATATTGATAGCTCGGTTCATCGTTGCTGCAGATCACTTCCTTCACATGTTTCCAATAGAGGCTGCAGTCTCCTTTTTGAGGAGCAACGGCAAATCCCTTGAAGATGTTAAAGTTATGGTCATAGTCTCCGTGCCGTGCAGGATCGAAGACAATATTCTCAAATGTTCTTCTTAATGGGTGTTTAAGCCAAAACACAGCTTTATTTCTGGATTTCCCATCAGAATTGATAAAGAAGTCGTTCTCATGGAAACTCTTAAAAGAGCTTCTGGTGTCCAGCTCAAAAGCCGTATCAGATCTTTGAAACAAAATATGAGTCGTCGAGGTCCGTACGATAGCGTATCTCTTATTGAACTCCCGAAGAACCTTTTCCTCGGGAGTTAAGGAAAGCTCTATCAGCTTCTCTGCTTGCGATTCTGAAAGCGCCCTGTACTCGGAATAAGGGATCTGCCTTCCTCGTTCGTTTGTTTGCGCAGCCATACACTTACCCTATCGTCAGCTTGAGTGCGGATGCATCAAAGGTCTTAAGGTCTATGAGCACCTTTCGACCAATTCGTTCCTCACAGTTGCCTACAAGGAAGGTGTCTTTGAAGAAAATGTAATAACGAACGCTATAGGAAGAAAAACTCGCTCTTCCACTAGGAACAGCTTCACAGGAAGCTATATTTGAGTGGAGTGGAAAATCATGGCTCAGCATCGCCCCCAAGGGGGAAAAAGGCTTAAACTTTTCTAGTGTCTCCGGAGCCGGTTTTAGACCAGTGAACACCTTTCCGGGTTGCGGGTTTTTTTCTCCCAGACCCCGTACTCGCTTCTGCCTTTTCAATTCCTCGCATAGAAGATAAATGTCTAAGTAAATATCCAGGGGCATCCCTTTCTCGTACATCTCTTGAAGGGAGCGAAAGAGACATTGATGGTCTTTTGAATGAAGATCTTCCTTCTTCAAAAGAGCACAAACAGATTGAACCCCATCGATGCTTGTGATTCCGTATCCTAAGACTGCTAACCCAGATTGTTGAGAAAACGGGAGATCGTTCAGAATGCTCACCTGCAACCTCCATTTTCAGTTAAAGTAGCGCTCTCGACATACCTCTCGAAAGCAGCCACATCGATTAAGTATCTTCCTCCAATTTTCTTCACACATGCCTTCGCAACCGGCGCTTCAACATAAATCCAATGATGCCATTGCGGAAGCCGAGGCCATTTATGGCTCCTACAGTATTCCCGAAGCGGGACGATCGTTTCTAGTGTCTGCATAACACCTCCTGACAATTGAGACGCTACGCAATGTAACATTGCGTGTAATTTTACGCAATGCAACATTGCACAAACTGAGATTTTATGTGTTAGGCATAACCCTGGACGTTTTTAGAAACATCTCAATATAACTAATTATCGCCAAGAGACACCCTATAGGCATGGCGCACAAGAGTGCTGACCCATCCATATGTAAGGCATTATCTCATGAAAATGCCCGGACATTGGCGCTGTAATACTGACATCTATTCCAAAACCAGGATTCTAGAAGAAAAAGATCTCTCTATCACAAACTCTGTTTGGCAAAATTCTTCCGGCCTTGGTAGATTTTCCATTTTAAAATTAAGGCTTTCATCATGAGTCGGATTATTATTCTCCTCCTTCTTTCTCTCCCACTTCTTGGCGAAAATAATTCGGTTTTAAACTGGTATTCCACGCCGTCAAAGACCGGAAGCGGTAGTCTCACAAACTGCCGCCCTCGCTTGACACGAAAATTGCACGTGAATCGTTTTTTCCTTGAGACGCAAAGCCCCATGCAGGCCACTCAGACACGATTATTTTACAATTTATTGAACGTCCTGTATGGCCGTCAGCCCATCTTCCACATCAACTCAACCAATCCTATTAACAAATCTAAGCTTGAAAACCTCTTCGATCAGGTCAAGAAATCTGTTCTAAAAGCATCTCCGAAGTATTCATTTCGAAAAATATCAGATCTTGCCAACATCGATCTTGAGAACCAGGATCAACAATTCATCTTCTTCCAACTTCTGA
This sequence comes from Chlamydiia bacterium, assembly GCA_903848235.1. Classification (GTDB taxonomy): domain Bacteria; phylum Chlamydiota; class Chlamydiia; order Chlamydiales; family FEN-1388; genus CAINFV01. The sequence continues at coordinate 2,436 of CAINFV010000176.1, forward strand.
AGGGTGGCTGCGGGCAATTTATTCGAGGAGGATGCTGTACCCTTCCCCCTCTCCTCAACTATCTGAGCATAAAAAAACGTCAGAGCTGCCTCGACGTTTACACGGCCTCCAAGTCTGTGCTCTTTGCTCTTTTTGGAAGCGACGCTGTTGTAAACGATATCCTTTTCCATCGAGCAGAGCTTGAAAAAAGCGATCGAACTGACACTCAGTCTGCTGAAGCAGAATTTCGACAAAAATTTGAGCAGTACATTCTTCCACAGATCAATCCGTGTTTTGTCAGTTTTCGAGTCCCCCCATCGATGTCAATACCAAAAGAGGCTAACCGGGATTCTGACGAGCCTGTAGCTAGACATGCTATGAGCCGAGATTATTGGAACGAGGAAAGTTATCACTGCTGTCCGCTACATTTTGATGACGCAGTAGAGATAGCGAATGAAGGCGAAGAAAACGATGAATCAGAATTCATTTCCCAAGATCTAACTATTCAACAAGAGCTTCTTTCTAAAATCCCTGCGATGGGGCAACCATGTGATGATTGCGGGGCACCGTCCATATACATAGGCTATTTGGATCGCGACTCAAGAAAACACATCGATCATCTGGAGCGAGAACTTCGTTACACTCAGGCCCACCCAGAGTGCACGTGCTTATGGCCCGAACTCTCCGAAGAAGCCTCACAAATAAGTGAAGAAGCTTATGGCTTGTATAAACACCTTGTAACCTCATCACCTCTTGCGGACATGCTTTCGGACTCTGAAGAACAAAAGAGATTCCTTAAGGTTGATAAAGGAGACTTGAACGCTCATGGAGTGGCGGTGTCATTAATCGCCCTTCAGTTTCGGTTTTCTGATTTTTATGAATTAAAAGAGGAACTTTGCAAATACGCACTGGAAATGTTCGGTAAAAGGCAAATAGGCAGGTACTTCAAAATAAAGAGCGAGTTAGACGCTATCTTGGCGTCGCTATATACGAGGTACCTTGATCTTTACAGTAATTGCTTGACAAAGCATCCGACCCCAGAGATTGAGCAAGAGATTCTTTTCATGTACCTCCTTGCAGGAAACGGATCTGCACTAGATTCCCCATCCTCTGAAGCTTCCACTCCGATGCGAAAGGGAAGACCGGCTACCTATCATGTGTTGAAACACAAACACAATAAACAAAAGGCAGTCATTGCAAAGAGCAAGAGGAAGGACGCGTTTTCACTTCAAGCAAGAATTCTTCTAGAAAAGGGTACGCTATTAAACGATCTTCTTCGATATGAAGAAAGCGTCAAAATATTAAGCGACTCCATTCGGTTGGATCCCTCCAATCGAAACGGCTATATAGAAAGAGCATATGCATACCTTGAGACAGACCAAATCTCTCTTGCCCTAGAAGATTATAAAAAAATTAAGGCGTTAAACATTATCCCTCCTTTTGTATTTCCAGCCTACCAAAAGGGAGCTGTCGTGGCAAAGGGAGCGGCCTTTTGGTATACAGAAGAAGAGTTAGAATTCCTTTCAGGCATAATCGATGGAATCGTAAGCAAAGCTGATGAAAGGGTCGAAGAACTTCCTTCTTCGCTTCGCGATTCGTTCACCGATGTAAGCAACGGATTATGGGCATATGTCACAGATCCAGAGGAAGTGGCACGAGAGTTTACTCTGGCAGCTTATGCTTTAGGAAAATATTGCTATCAACATTATGATGACGATTGGATTCAATATTCCTCAGATCTCCTAAGAGAGCTTGCTGAGTCATGGACTGATCTTGGCAACTATGAGCGAGGAGAATACCTCGGCAGCATTATTGGCGAGTTTGGGATCGACTTCTTTGCATCTGCAGGAACACTCAAGGGGGTTCAATATTTTCGAGATCTGAAACGCGCCAATACAGTCTTGACTCTTGAAAGATTGTCTTCTTCTAAAGCCAATGAAATAAAAATTCTTGAACAAACTAGCAAGGCTGCGACAGCTAGAAGAAAGTTGATTGACGTCGCGAAATCAGGGAAAATCATCGGAAGAAGCATCAATCAACGACATCACATAATGCAATCTCATCATGCTTGGGAACGACTCGTTAATTTAACAGGAAACGAAGAAAAAGATTTTAAGGCCGTAGTGAAGTTCCTAGAAGAGAATGGAATTTTTAGTAAAGAATTCGAACTTGAAACAAGAGTTGTTAATTCTACTCGGATAAAAATTTATAGAAAGAAAATCGGCAGTGAAACGGTCAGACTGGAATTTATCAAAAACCCTTCGTCTGATGTGTTTCTTTTGAACAATGGGTGGGTCGAAACGAAATGAACAATAAATTACACCATATCATTTTAAGCAAACAATGGCAGCAACTTACAGACGAACATACCCCCCAATCTGCTGCTCAGTGTCTTTCATTTGAAGAAGCAATGTCAGTGGCTTACGACATGTTTTTCGAAAATTTTTTGGATTCCCCCAAAATTCGTGATTTCGCATTGAATTTGTTTTTTGCAATCAGAAAACATTATATCCAGAATTGGGACAAAGATTGGAAAAATGATATTTTTTTAGCAGATTTATGTAGGATCGGCTACAAATACGATGAATGTTATCATTGCTGTATGAGGGCATATAAGAAGTTCAACGATCCACCGTCTGCGATTCTTCTTGCTTTAGCAGGTTGTTATAATGTTCCTAAGCCTCTGGTTTCGATAGATGAAGTTGAATTGTGGCTACAACAAGCAATTCAAAAAGAGCTTTCATACGAAGCTGCATTGCAATTAAGGGGTATTTATCTGGATAAAGAGGATCAAGCCCAAATTGATCATTGGACGAAAATAGCTGATGAAGCCGAACGAAATAACATTCATACAGCCTCATGCACTCCAGATATTTTCAAGGATAAGCCAACAGGATAGAGTCGAAAACACCCCTTTTAGATGTTTTTCGTGAATTCTTTGAAGGTAAACTCGGGATCTAAGCCCAATTCAGCAGCAACTTTCTTCAGAGCCCGAAATGGTGTCGTTGTTGAAACTCTTTCCTCGTCCTTTCCGGCAAAAACATAGCCTTTCTTGCGACCCTGGGTATATTTCTTAATATCTTCAAAAAGATGCCGAGGATAAGACACTTGTTCCAAGAGGTTGATCTTAAGCTGCGAAAAATCCACTTCCTCGATTTTTACTGAAAGAACCTCTTCTAAAGCTCGCTGTCCCCCCAGGTAAAACATCTTCGCCAGGATTTGCTCACGAAGATCGAGATGGCCCAAAACTTTTAGATAGGTCTCAAAGGCAATTGCTCTCTTAAAAGAGGCAAGGCGATCAAAGTCTTTAGCTTCAGAATTATACCCGCTGGTTTTCTTGGAAAGCCATTTGGAAAATTCCTGATACAAAAGAACTGCCTCCTCTCGTTTATGAATCGGCCAATCTTGAAAACATCGAATGTCCTCGATGATTCGAGAAGGGTCCTGAGAAGAGAGATCTTGAAGAGTGGTTGTTTTCTTTTTATTGAGAGTAAGAGGCAGCAGACCGGACTGCACAAGGTCGCGCATGATGTCGAGATGCCGCTTCCCAAATGTTTTGTCGGCGCTCACCGCTTCGCCCCATAACAATACCATTGCAGAAAGAGGAGAGCTGGCTATGCTCTCCTTAAAAGCGGCTACTTTTTGTTGAAGATCTTGGGAGGTCTTTACAAAATCTGACGTGAGGACGAAAATCTTCTTTTCGTCCTGCTGAAGATCAATGGAAAGGCAGGACCTGAGCAGTTGCTCATACGCCTCTCTTTCCTTCGAATGCTCTTCTATGCCTTTACGTATACGCGCCATGACTTGCTATCCCTAAAACTTCTTCATTCATCCGGCACACAATTCTTGCTGTTGAAGAAACAGACAAGTGACTATACCGCTTGATCATCGCCAACGTTTTGTGACCCAATACGGCCCCTACTTCAATCGCAGAAGCCCCTTCCATGGTTAGATGAGAAGCGGCTGTATGTCGTAAGGTATGGAAGCAAATTTCAAGGCCTGCTTCCTTAACGGCCATCTCCCAAGCAGCCCTAATATCAGCTGGCTTCTCTCCATTTCCGCTCGGGAATACGTACGGACTGAGAATAACTCTTTTCTTTTTCTCTTCCAAGAGACAACTTGCCAAAATTGGACTTAAGGGGATCGTTCGATCCTCTCCATTTTTCGTGTCTCGAAAGGTTGCGGTGTTCCTCGAAAAATCAACGTCGTCCCAGGTAAGACCTAAGATCTCTCCCTTTCTAGCACCGCTGCACACGGCAAACAAGGCCACAGGGTACAGGTGAGAGCTTTTGCTCTTTTTACATGCCGATAAAAGCCTTTCGATCTCTTCCCTGCTCAAGAACCTCTCTCGAGACCTTCCCTCCTTGTAACGGGAAATCTTCGACACTGGATTTTCCTTAAGCCAGTTCCATTCTCGTACGGCAATGCTGAATGCACCGCTTAAGGTCGCTAGATACCGATTTGCTGTGGATTGAGACCGAAAGGTTCCCTGGGGAGTCTTCTCCTTCAGCAGTTGCTCTTTACAATCAGAAATTACCGATGGTGAAATGTGACAGAGGTAATAGTCTTCGAGATGGTTTTTCCACCACAGAAGCTGCATCTTATATTTTGCAAAAGACTTGGACTTGGTGTGAACCGCGAGTTCCAAATATCTATCGACAAGTTCGGAAAAAGTATGCTCTTTGCTTTCCGCTTTGCCAAAGTATCGACCTTGCCGAACGTCTGCTTCCATTTTGGAAGCCCACTCTTTGGCCTCGCGTCGTGTCGGAAAACTCTCGGAAACCAGAGGGGATCCTGACAACCGAATGCGGACACGATAGGTCGTTGTTCCCGATGGATGAACTCTTTTTTGAATGGACGCCATAAACACTTCTCCTGATTTTTCCCGTACTGGACCACCAGTGGACCAATACGCAATTCGTCTCAATTGTCAGGAGGTCATGCTTTTGCATAACCCATTCATACTTAACGATGCTCGGGGCCGGACTCGAACCGGCACGGGGTTGCCCCCAGGGGATTTTAAGTCCCCAGTGTCTACCATTCCACCACTCGAGCAGATAAAGAAAAGCGACTTTTTTCCCTCTCGACCATAAACCCACACTCTCTTGGGGGTGGATGAGCCTGCAAAGCGATTCTGTCGATGCACATGGAAAACGTCACAGGTACTTTAGCATCTCACCATTTCTGGACTCAAGAGACTTTTCTTGTCCCTAGCGGTTGACTTCCCTCTTCTGGATCATCAATACTAGGACGTTGAGGCACAAGAATCAAACGACGTTCAGTAACCAAAAGATACTAAATCTATGCCAACATATACCCTTCACCTCTTCGATACCCTTCTTCGACAAGACGAACCCATCCTTCCCTCTGATGGGACAACCATTCGACTCTATACCTGCGGGCCTACAATCTATGACGTGGCTCATATCGGAAACTTCAGAACTTTTCTCTTCGAAGACCTACTGCGACGTACCTTGAAACTCTTCGGATTTTCTGTCTGCCAGGTGATGAACCTCACAGATGTCGATGACAAGACCATTCGCGGAGCTACGCAAAAGGGGATCTCTCTGAAGGAATATACCACCCCTTACAAAGAGGCCTTTTTTCAGGATCTTGATGCATTGCGAATAGAACGCGCAGAGCACTATCCAGAAGCTACGGCCTATATCCCTGACATGATTGCAATGGTCCAAGAGCTTGAGAAAAAAGGAGCTGCCTATCGCCATACTGACGGCAGCATCTATTTTTCTCTAGCCATGGCAAAAAACTATGGAAAGCTCTCTCACCTTGACCTAGAGTCTCTTCAACATGAAGGCTCAGGCCATTCTCTAGGTGATGACTACACAAAAGAGGGCATCGCCGATTTTGTCCTTTGGAAAGCATATGATGAAAAACGCGATGGCTCTGTCTCTTGGGAAAGCCCCTGGGGGAGGGGACGCCCAGGATGGCATCTTGAATGCTCTGTCATGGCCAGATTACTCCTCGGCGATACCATCGACCTCCACGCCGGAGGCGTCGACCTTATCTTCCCTCACCATGAAAACGAGATTGCCCAATCTGAGACATGCACCGGAAAGCCATTCTCCCTCCACTGGGCCCACGCAGAGCACCTGCTAGTCGACCATAAGAAGATGTCAAAAAGCTTAGGAAACTTTTACACCCTCCGCGATCTTCTCACCCAAGGGTATTCCCCAATCGCCATTCGCTACTTCCTGATCAGCAACCACTATCGAACTCAACTCAACTTCACCACACAAGCTCTCGAAGCCGCATCGGCAAGTGTGAAAAGAATCAGAGATTTCTCAGATCGTCTCAAAGGAAGCGCAGGGACTGAGA
>CAINFV010000177.1 GCA_903848235.1 Chlamydiia bacterium
AGCATTTTTTGAGACCGATTTCGCATTCGTTGTCTCTCATACTTCTTGCATTTATCATAGATGGCCTGCCTAGGCCGATCTATGAGAAATGCAATTGTCTGAAAGACAACGCTCTGCGAACTCGGTGCCCAAAAAATGCTAAAGTCCAGTTGAGGTATATTATGTCGGCACACACGAGAACGCGGGTGGTCCTAAACAGGTAGTGCTCAAAATAACTCTATCAATCCAAAATGATGGCATTCTTTGCAAAAAACCCTTGTCTTTCTGCAGATGAAATACTTAAATATCTCTTCCCCAACGGAGGAAGAGATGATGCTAACCTGCCCACAATGCAAAGCCACTACGATCAAAAAGAACGGAACCATTCATAATGGCAAACAAAAATACGAATGTTTGTCGTGTCGAAGACAATTTGTTGAAGAACCGATGAACAAACAAATCCCTGACGAAACCAAGGAACGCATAGGAAGAGCTTTGTTAGAGAGAGTTTCTCTAGAGGGTATTTGTCGAATTTTTGATGTGAGTCTGCCATGGTTATTAAGCTTCATGCAAGAGACCTTTGAAAAACTTCCCGATCATCTAAACGCAACTGTTGTGACTGATAGTGAAGAACTTGTCGTTGCAATTCTCGAGATGGATGAGCTTTGGAGCTATGTTGGAAGCAAGAAAAATCAACAATGGTTGTGGCTGGTAATGCATTCCCAAACTAGACAGATCGTAGCTTTTCATGTTGGGGATCGTTCGAGAGCCTCTGGAGAGGCCCTAATGGCTAAACTCCCAGGGGATTTAAAAAAAAAGCCATCTTTTACACAGACCGTTTCTCAGCTTACTATGAAATTGTCCCCTTTGAGCAGCACCGTCCAGTCGGAAAAGAATCCGGAAAGACGTCTTACATTGAGAGATTTAATTGCACCCTTCGACAGAGATGTGCAAGGTTAGTCAGAAAAACGCTGTCGTTTTCAAAAAAAATCGAGAATCATATCGGGGCGATCAAGCTCTTCATCTGCTATTACAATACATGTTTGTCAGCACTACCTGTTTAGGACTACCGGAAATTTCTAAATTGCCCTAACAGAAATCCGGCGAATCTTTTAAAGAATAAGCATCGCATCGCCGTATGAAAACAATCGAAACCTTCGATCGATTGCCGTCTGATAGGCCTCTTTCATCAAGTCATAGCCCATAAAGGCACTGACGAGGGTCAGAAGAGATGATTCTGGGGTGTGAAAATTGGTGAGAAGTGCCGTGACGAACTTAAAGCGATACCCTGGATAGATAAAAAGGTTTGTTGTCGATTTTCCAGGAGACAGCGTGCCACTCTCATCAGCTATCGACTCTAAAACCCTGCATGATGTCGTTCCAATGGCAAGCCGTCGAGAGGAGTGCGGCAAAGCGTTGAGCGCCGCCGCTGTCTGCTGCGACACCTCAAAAGACTCTGTATGCATCTGATGGTGGCGAATATCGGGGACACGGATCGGAAGAAAGGTACCGGTGCCGACATGTAATGTTACATAATGGGTGGCCACCTCCCGCAAAAAAAGGTTCGCAAAGAGCGATTCTGTAAAGTGCAGCCCTGCCGTCGGTGCTGCTACGGATCCAAAATGAGTTCCATAGATCGTTTGATAGCGATTCGCATCAAACTCTTCCGAAGGCTCTCTTTGGATATATGGAGGAAGAGGAACCGAGCCTAACGTCTGTAAGCTCTCTGGCGTCAGCGGTTTTGAAAACAGCAAGAGCCGCTGTCCATCAGAGGAAATCTCTAAAACCACCGCCGTCACATCCTGAGCAAAGAGAAGCTTGGCGCCTACTGGCAATGCCCGAGCTGGCTTTGCCATAGCCCACCACTCGCACGGTGTCTTTGCATGGGTCAAAAGGCATTGAAAGCCCCGTCTACCCTCAACCATGCCATGCAATGCTGCATGCATGACGCGAGTGTTGTTCAAGATCATGGCATCGTGAGGAGAGAGAAGTGAGGGAAGGTCGGCGACAATTCCCTCGGTGATAGTTCCCGATGAGCGATCAACGATCAACAAACGAGCGCTATCTCTTGGAGTAGCTGGGTATTGAGCTATCAGGTCCAGAGGAACTTCAAACTGATATGAAGAAAGTGAAAAATAAGATTCATTCATAGAACGAGATTATAACAAAACGGAAAAGCATTGTGCAAAATAATAAAAAAGGCGGAAGGGATAATCCCGTCCACCTTTCTTCAAAATAGATATGCAACACGTATAGCTACTGAATCTTCGGCTGTACCGGTTCTGCCACCGTGAGGTTTTGGTCTGGGTAAAAGCGATGGAGGATGATCTTCGCATCTTTTCCCGATTTTGCCATATCCTGAACGGTTGAAATAGTAAGCTTCTGACGAATATCATCAATGACTTTCTTATCGAAGTGTGAGGTGAGATTTGATTGCTGATCTCCCGTCATGATAATCTTCTTCGTTGCCTTCATCGCCTCTTTGAAAGGAGCGTCTAACCGAACAACAGCATCGCCTCGATATCCACAAGCGTCGGCATTGACGTCCCAAAATTTGTTATCGCTCGTCAGCAGTTGTTGATACACCTTGGTGCGAAGAGCAATCGCATAAGCAGCTAACGCTTCTTTCTGATCTACCTCTTTCGGCATGATATTCGCGCCGAGGAGAGAGGCTGTAAAGTCATCCAAGGAGACCCAATTAACAGCGACAAGACGGTTATCTACCTCGTAGAAGGTGACAACACCAGGATAGGCAACCCCATTGACAAAGACGCCTAATGACGGCTCATCAGGAACAATGACGATCTGAAAGACGCCAGGAAACTCCTGGCCCCATCTAATCCCATCTGGGGTCGGAGCCATCTGATATGAAGAGCCTATGAAGGCTGCTTCGAGCTTCCTTCCAGTGTATGGATCATAGATATTATGAGATCCTTTCACCTCAACCATCAGAACATCTTGGTCTTTTGTAAGAAGAGCTTTTACCAACGGCTCTTCAGGCATATATCGCACTTGTAAAAGCCTCTGATCATACACAGGAGCTGCCGCAGCAAAAACAGGTGATGCACAGCTAGCAACAACAGCGGAAAAGAGGGCAAAGAGACTGAATCCACAGGTAATGTTTTTCATTGTTACCTAGTACCTCGCTACATTCGAAAAAAATACTAAAAAAAAGCCTAGGGCGACTCACGCATGGCACGCGTTCTGCGCACATGCTCGCATCCTAAGGCGGTTGCTTCACGACCTTTCGGAGTTTTTTTGATAAACCCACAACAGATTAAAAACGGCTCATGAACTTCTTCAACCGTATCTGGCTCTTCAGAGACAGCTGTCGCTAGGGTATGCAAACCTACAGGTCCTCCACCAAATTGATGAACAATTGAATAAAGGATACGAAAATCCATTTCATCAAGTCCACAATCGTCAATCCGAAGCATATTCAACGCTTCTTTGACAAGCTCTTTTGAGGCAACAGTGTCTGGCCGTATCGACACAAAATCTCGTACCCAGCGCAACAGCCGATTCGCAATTCGAGGAGTGCCACGACTCCTTTTCGCTATCTCATTCAAGCTGTCAAAATCGCACGGAAATCCAAGAAGCGCACTTGACCGATCGAGGATCTTGGTTAGAGATGATACTGTATAGAAATCAAGTCTAGAAGTGAAGAAAAAACGCGATCGAAATGGGGATGAGAGAAGTCCTGGACGGGTTGTAGCACCAACAAGGGTGAATTTCGATAATGGGATACGAGCGCTTTTTGGAATGTCGAGCACGAAATCTTCCATAGCAGAGTATAAGTACTCTTCAACCGTTTTATTCATACGGTGAATTTCGTCGATGAACAGGATCTCGCCTTCTTTCATCTTCGACAGTTCGATGGCAAGATCTGCGGGACGCTCTATGGCGGGGCCTGAGGTAATCACCATGCGCGTGTTCAGCGCTTCTGCGAGGATATACGAAAGAGTTGTCTTCCCGAGGCCGGGAGGCCCTGAGAACAGACAGTGGCCAAGAGAATCTCCCCGCAGCTTCGCCGCTTGAATCAATATGTCAATCTGCTGGCATACTTTCTCCTGCCCGACAAAATCACGCAATGCCTTGGGGCGCAGAGAATGGTCAAAAGGCACATCAGGTTTTGTAAACAGCGACTCGATGAACCGCTCTGTCATAACGTCAAACACTACCTTTGAAGAATTTCATCCAAGAAGACGCCATACCATAGGGCACGATAAAAACAAGCAAATCGAAAATGCCGCATCAGAAGACACTGCGTAGTATGGTAGGAACAACCTTTTTGGCTTCAGGACGGAGCATAGTAGTCGCAGGCGAACAGTGCAAGATCAAAAATCGAGCTGCTCGATGTTTTCCAAGAATGGTGCGGAAAACCTACATCCCCACATCGACAGCGAAAACTGCCTATTCAAGATGTGAAATAACCTTTTCTGAATGAAAAATATGCGGCGTCGGCCTATTCTCTTCGGTCCAGGCGGCTCGCATTCGCATCAATCGCGAGCTTTGTATAATACGAAGGACGTACGCCATGTCGTCCTTACAAGTAGAGGGCTGAAATCATGAGCTGTTTCCCAAGCTGGCTTCAAGGCCCGATGGACTTCTTTAATCGCATGAACCCTTGGGCGCAGCATCCTGCAGAAGCCCCTCCTGTACAGACCGCTGCAGAGCCAGTACACGAAGCCCCGCCCACAGAACCCCTAAAAGAACACCATGCTGAACAGAAGACTGACGCTCCTGTTGCCTTAAAGCACCCCCTAGAAATTGCTAAGAATATAGAGCATGGCCTTTCCTTATTAAAAGCCGAGCAGTGCAAGCGACTAGAAGAAAAAGCTCATGGGCTCAACATCCAAGTCAAAACCGTTCATGAGAAAATCAAAAACATCGACAAACTTCTCAGTCTTATCTCTCAATATTCCCAGAGAAATCCCGATGGATCAGAAAACGCCGCAGGCAACGTCGACTGCACCATTCCAGAGGTAGCAACCGTCACTGCCGCTTTGCGACACGATGGGATTTCCGTCCCACTTCCGGAAGGAGTTCTCCAGAGAGGAGAACGGGGCCATGTCGTCAACGCGCTCAGCAATCAACGAAACCTTCTAAGCGATGAACAGAAAGAACATTCACAAGAATTTCAGCAGTGCGCCGTCGAACGCAACAGCTTGTATCAAGCATTGATGTCTCTCATCACTGAGCTCCATAGGATGAAAGTAAAGATTCTCGGGAATGTTCATCGTTCCAATTCATGAAAGTCAAAGAACCATAAGGACTTGTATGATCTCTCTTCAGCAGGCATGTCTGACATCACCATCCTGGGGAACCCCTCCTTTCACTTCTATTCCTACCACTAATATAGAACCTTCCTGTGACACCCTTGAATCCTATACTGAGCCTTCAGCTCTTGAACCAACATACAAAAGTAGCTCTGTTATGAAATCCTCAGAACAGCCTGAAAAGCCATTCGAAGAGCTCATGTACCAGGTATTGTCATTGCTCATAAAAGAAGAAGAGAAGGCAACCTTGATCTTACGAGATGCCATCTTTGCTGAAAAGCAATGGCAAAAAAGCCTTACCGATCTCTTAGAAAAAGAACATGTTGTCTGCCATTCTTATGAACAAAGAAATGAGACCATGCATAAGGTATCAGACATAGTACTTCCTCTTTCCTTGTTCGCTGAAGGGGTAGCCGCAATCTGTATCTCCGGCGTCGGCATGTTGCCATTAGGAGCTGCCGCTCTAGGCGCATTTCTCTTTTTAGATACGATTCTTGACAACAAAGTGAAAGAATCTGTGGCCTCAGTACTGGCACGGGGTGATGGCGAAGAGACAAAAACATGGTTTCAGCGGATTTGCATAACAACAACCCTGACCATTTATGGCTTAAGCTTTTTCACGCCTGGCACTCAACCTATACAGCTTGTTATAAACGCTTCAAAAGTTGCTCTGACATGTACAGGGGCTTGCACTGAGAAGCAACTGAATGATCAAAAAGCCCGGCTCTTAGAAAGCGAAAAGCAATATGAGAACTCTGGGCGGTATCTGAAAGAGATACTTGGAGATGTGGATCGCCAGGTGAAATCCGTGAACAGCCTTTTCACACTGCTCTCCGATCTTCAAAAATCCACTTCGCAGGCAACAGCACGAATATTCTAAAAAATCCAGTTCCTAAGGTACTATCCATTTTCCAAAAATAATAGGAGGAGAAACGATGTCTGGAATGAGTTCCGTATCAGGACCTTCATGGTCAACCAGCTCTCTTAACGACTTCTCACACATGAATTTCGAGGAATGTGCGAAAAGCATCCATAAAATGATTCGTGTATCACTTCGAGGCTATGCACGATCGATCGAACTATTTCGCGAACTCGAAGATGCTGAATCTGAAGAAGCAACACGTGCCAAGGCAAAGTCCTTTCGCAGCGTCGTTCCAATGATTATGAGGATAGGTTCAGCCGCCTTAAGCGGCCTGAACTTAGGGCTTAGCCTCTGTCCTCAAGCTACTATGCATTCCTATGAATGGCTTGCCAGCAAATGCCCCATTTTCGATGCTAACATATTCGATGGTTTCATAAAGCCTGGCACTGGATTGGACTTAGCTGAATGTTCGAAGTTCATCTCTAAAAAGTTTTCGAACGGCGAGGGATTCTTCAAAACCGCATTGGAAATCACCGGTAACTACGAACAAGCAGATCGCGCTGAGCTAGACGCCCTGATCCAAAAGGCACGCGAGCTCGGTGATCGAAGGTCACGAGAAGCTAACGACCGTCGCTCTGAAAGCGATGAGCTGTTACAGCTCTTACAGCAGATGAATCGCGAGATTGCCGAAGCCATTAAATCAGTATCGCGCTCATAAGTGAGATTTTTCTAAGGCCGTATCACCGTTTGGAGAAACGCATCTGTTTTTCCCCACTCAAAACACACGGGCAGCTTTTTCTCTAAGCAAAAGCTGCCTGGCAGTGTCTCTCCGAGCCATGAAGAAATGGTGATGATCTTCGTCCCTTCGGGAAGTTGGCTTAAGTGCCGAGTCAATTTCATCGATGCTTCTTTATCGACGACAATCCCATACAGATAGATCACATCGGCAGACTCAAGGCCGACTTTTTCCCAGTCTCCATGAACAAACGACAGATGGTGAATATGAAGCCAACGGCGCACCCTCTCTGCCCTTTCCACCATCAGAGGATGGTATTCAACAGCAAGAACCTTTTTCTGCCCTCGCACGCAGCGGAGGAAAAACCCGATTCGACCTCTTCCGGAGCCAAGATCAGCAATAGAGGCCGTATCTGGAATATCAAAAGCACGGAGCAGCTGTTCTAACACGCGAAAATCTGTCTCTCCATATGGCCCAAGAGGGTGCTTTCGATGATTCTCGTCATAATTTCGGATGATTTTATATGGGCTTTTGAAGAAGTACTGTCCGAGGATTAACATGTCTGCGAGGAAAAAGGTAGGATGCCACAGATAATAGGAAAAAAAATTTCTGACAAACTGCCCGAGATGGTATATCCTGACCCAGCATGCGGTCATAAACGTCTCTTTCCAGTTCATGCATTCCCCTCATGTTCGTTTATTTTCACTATGACAAACGGATACAATTATGGGTATCCTCTACATTTTTGAAGTCGCACATCCCCATCTTCATTGAAAAATCTACTTGCCATTGAGTCTAGCAAATGAATCCTATTACCCATAATGCCTCATACGTTTGAACGACTAGAGGCCCTAAACAGAAATACCGTCGGTTCTTTGCGGATGATTGGGGGGCGGGTTTTCCAAGCACGGACCGTATGCGTCTGCACTGTCTCGTCATCAAAGGTAAGCCGGCAGGCCACACACAACGACGTCGTTTCGCACAAGGCAGCCATACAGTCAGCAAAAAACACGCTGTTCCTATATGGCGTTTCGATACAGATCTGTGTCATTCCCGCTCGTGCTGAATCGCGCTCGAGTTCTTTGAGCGCTTTTTGCCGTGATGGGCTCTCTTGTGGGAGGTATCCATGAAAACTAAATTTCTGGCCGTCGAGACCTGAGGAAATGAGGGCGAGGAGAATGGAAGAAGGCCCGGGAAGAACGCGAATAGCATCAACCCCCTTCTCCCGAAGCCTATGCACGAGATGGCTGCCTGGGTCGGCGATCCCTGGCATTCCAGCATCACTGATAAGCCCCCATGTCTCGCCATCAACGATTTTTTTTGCTATCTCCTCATAGTCGCCTTTTGCCGAATGCTCATTGAGAAGAACGATCGGCAGCTCTCGTGCAAACGTCGATTGGGGAAGAAGCTTCAACAGATAGCGGCGACCAGTGCGCTCGCTTTCCGCTACCAGCCCCTGGAGAGATTGAAGGACGGACGACAACCCTTCTGGCAATAGGCCAACAGGACTTTGGGCATCATCGAAGACATTTGGCAATAAGAACAGCGGCATAAAAAAACCTGTTTACAAACACATAGAGAGGAAAAACGGGAGAAGAGACCCTTCTGCACTCTCTTCTAAGCCGGAGCGGATGGCTACTTCTTGCATCTTGAGCTTGTTAATCCAAGTAACAATCGTTGGCACTCCTCTCTTTCGAACAACTGCCATCTGTCGCTCTTGCGACTTGTTACGAGCTGGCCCATCACTTTCAAGAGCCAGAAGGAGTCTTTCGAGTTGATTTTTCATGAAGCGCAGGACAGCAATGTCATGCATATCACTGGACTGAAGGAGGCAGTGAGCCACCACCTTTCCATCCCCTGCTAACAGCCCATCGAGCAGCTGCCACATGGTAGGCTGCAGATCTACATTTCCAATCTCTTCGACATTCTGCAGCGAAATAGAAGCGTCATTGAGCCTATACACACACAGCTTTTCAAGTTCTTGGATAAGCCCCCATCGGTCAGAAGGAAAGGCCTGCGCCAGCAAGCTAGCAGCATCCTTATCAATGGTCTTCTCCCTTTTTTTGACAAAAGCCTGAATCCAGCTCACGATAAACGGCTGGCGCTCCCACGGCTTCATATCGGGAAGAAGAAAAGCTGCACCATGCTCTTGCGCATCGGCAAGGAGATCTTTAGGAACGGCATCTGAATCAAGGAAGAGAAAACAGACATCGTCCTGTGCTTTTCCCGCAATAGAGGCAATTTCAGCACTCTTTTTGCCCTTGACACTGCCTACCCCTTCGACAATATAGAGTGTCTTTGTCCCAAACAGAGAGGGGCCTTCCTGCAGCTGATTTGCCTGCGCAAGAAAATCTGCTGCCGACACCCTCTTCACATCACCATCAGGGTATTTTTTCTTCCAAAATTCTACATACCGTTCTTTACAGTCATCACGGAAAAAATCATCGCTTCCTTCAATGACAAGCAGGCGATATGGCTGGTCTACTGTTGATAACGTTCTATAGATAGACGACAGGTCAGAGATTTTCATGGGAGAGGCTCTTCTAGCAAATGGCGGGACAGCGGAACCCACAACCGTTTTGGAAATGCCTTTTCTGCCTCATCCGGCTCAACCCAGCATAACTGATCATACTCACGAAGGGGTGGCCTGAGGACGGAAAGGTCGGACTCTGG
>CAINFV010000178.1 GCA_903848235.1 Chlamydiia bacterium
CATCAACCCGGGCTCTTGTCATTACGGTGCCGCCGTGCTCGGTGACATAATCCCGAAGCATGTCTGCCACATGCTGCGGCCCTCCCTTCGGATAATAGCCGCCTACAACGAAATAGCTCAAACAAGCGCCAACGACAGAGGCGGCTGGTACCTGATCAGCTTTCGCTCCCATATATCCTAGAAGGGAACAGAAGAACGCTTTTAGCTCAGGCTCACGAAAAAACTGATCAAGCTTCTCCTGATATTTGACTGACTTCCAGTTTTTAAGAAGCTCGGGATCTTTTCCATGGAGGACAGAATCCACTTCGTCCAAAAACGCCCGAATGGCATCTGCAGCGTCAGGGAAAGCTGCGCAAAGAGCGGAAATAGTTCCTTCTTTCGTACCATCGAGGATGAGCTTCTTATCGCCAATGACGAACAACCGTCTGTTCAACACGAAGAGATCATCTTTTTTCAGATCAAGTGCCTTCAGAAGGCGTCCCGTCTTTCCATCGTCAACGCCGCTCACATCTTCGACTCCTGAGGTGAAGGTAAAACCACGCCGTTTGAAGGAAGAGCAGAAACCCCCGACTTGAAAGTGCTGTTCGAGAACGAGCACTTTGAATCGGTGCTTGGCGAGAAGGGATGCGCAGGTAAGACCGCCGATTCCTGAGCCAACGACAATAGCGTCGAAGTCACAAAGACTTTTTTTAACCGAAGCCTGCCATATGTTGGGCGTTGATACGTCAAACACCCCTGACAGTGGAGCGCCGCCATCACAAACAACTTTTGATGCCATACATACCTCACTTTTTTTTATTATTACCACTAAGGCTTGCCCTAGCGAAGAATGAACCATATTATATGTCTATTAGACACATATTGCAAGCGAAAAAAGGTGAAGACACGATGGCTTACATTCAAAAATTTACAGAATTTCCGCTATTCAACCATGCGCCAGAAAGGATTTTGCTCCCACTTTGCACGAAGCTTTTCAACACTCTCATCAATTTCTGGCAGGTGTTGCTCCAGACGAGCGTCCCACGAATGTTCAGTCTCCAGCCACGGGAGAATTAAATCTGGGTCATAATGACGTCGCTGTGCTTCTTGAAGTTGATGTTCAAGATCTTCCAAGGCATTGCTTGTATACCCAACAACACGGCCGGCCTTCTCCACCCATGCGGGAAGGCGAACCCCTTTTCCAGTTAGTGTCACCGCCCCTGAGGCTAAAGAGAGGAAGAGCCTCTCATGATATCCTTTGCGAATATGAGGAATGCTGTTGATCACCACTTTCGACATCCGGCAGATATCTGCCACCTGCTGAAATGGCACTGGAGGATGAAACGTACAGCCCCTTGCCGCCTCTTCCTTAGACCAAAGAGCAGCATCTTCTGTCTCTGTGAAGATGTTGACCGTGACCCCCTTAAGACCCAGGAGAAGCCTTTCTCTGTCAAGCCCTCTGGCATAGCGCTCAATATGATTTGCAAGCGCAAACGAAGAGAGCTCTGTCTTCTCAATGACCTCCCTCACACTTGGAGTCTCTTCAATATAAGCTAACGCCTCTGCGAGCAAAAGAACCGATGGATCCTCAAGGGAGCGTTCGGCTATAGAGACGAACTCTATAACATCCGATGGCGCAAAAAGATCCTCCCACACTGTTTTCGCCCTTCTGTGGTCGAGAAACGATCCTATTAAAGAGACATCGTATGGCCGGTCTTTCATGGGGATAATTGGCGATGAACGCATGTAGTCAATCACCTCTTTGGCGATGCCATGAGGAAACCAATGCACAGGATTATCGCTATAGACAGAAAACAGATCGCACGATGTCTTGTCAACAAATAAGCTCACAGTGCTCTGCTGTGAAAACGTCTCCTGATCAGAATAGGTGACAGCGTCTACGCCCAGACGTACATGAGGAATGCCTAGGGGAAAGAAAAAGCAGTGCTCATCGACAAATGTATTGATTCCCCAGGTACAGTCAGGATTATCCTGGCGTACTTGCTCTGTCAGTTCTGCAGGGGACGCATTCAAAAACTCCCTGATTACAGCTTGGATTCCGAGGCGTTCGAAAGCTGCTTGCAGCTCGTGGATCATCTGCCCTAATACACCATATTTGCTGGTGGGATGAAGAAATAAGACGACTTTTCGCATAGGTATACCCACTCCTTAGGGACTAAAAAAAGAAAAAAGTCCCTTAATTCAACAATCCGACGAAATCTACTACCCCAAAAACCCTCACTCTTGGCAAACTCTAGACCGTATTTCGGAGCATAGCGCAGCCTGGCTAGCGCGGCTGCTTTGGGAGCAGTAGGTCGGGGGTTCGAATCCCTCTGCTCCGATTCACAAGAAGAGGCTTTTTCGTACAACAAGATCACCTATATGCTCTCGTTGTACGGAAGTCCTCCCTTCTTCGCATGGTACAAATGTCACCAATTTTCACTGTAGCTATTCTTTTTTTTCATAAGAGATTTGGATGATCGCCTATTTCGTCTGGAATCCTTCGCGTGAAGCCTTTGTCATCCCCTACATAGACTTTCCTATCTACTGGTACTCTCTGTGGTTTGCCATTGGTTTCTACGGCGCTGTCGTTATTGCCAGGCATCTGCTGAAAAGCCGTGCATGTGCCACTGTCGGCGAGCAAGCAGCTGATGTGCCGGCTATCGACCGATACATAGAACGGTTAGCGCTCTATGGCTTTCTCGGCGTGGTGATTGGCGCTCGCCTTGGACACATCCTCTTCTATGAGCCTTCCTATTATTTTCACCATCCTCTCGATATCCTTAACTTCCGCCAGGGAGGGCTGGCAAGCCACGGCGCTGTGATCGGACTGTGCTTTGCTCTCTGGCGCTTTCAAAAACGACGGTCCTCTCTGCCTTACCTGCCGTATGGCGCCGACCTCCTTGATCTTCTTGCCATCAGCTCTGCGTGGACCGCAGGGTGTATTCGGGTAGGAAACTTCTTTAACCAAGAGATTGTCGGCTTTATCTCCGACTTGCCTTGGGCTGTGATTTTTATCTCTCCTCTGGATGCGGAAGGCGGCGTGCCTCGTCATCCAGCACAACTTTATGAAGCACTCGTCTCCTTCCTCTTGCTGATTCCTCTTCTTATTCTAGGAAGAAACGGGCGCTTTGCCACCGACGGGCGTATCGCAGGGTGGTATCTGATCATTACCTTTACCAGTCGCATTGCCTTAGAGACCCTCAAAGCCCCCCAATGCAGCTTTGACACGGGGACTCTTCATATGGGGCAGCTGCTCAGCATTCCTGTTATACTTTTTGGAATTGGATTGCTTACTCGAGCTCATTTCAAGAACAAGCTCTCGCATTTGTAAGGGACTGCTATCCAACATCATGGGCAGAGATAAGCGGGACAAAGCGAACGCCACCGTGGGACAACGTTGTATACGTTCCGTCCGCTGTCCGTCGCACAGTAATCAGCTCTTGAAACAGCACATCACCAACGGGAAGCACAAGAACACCTCCAGGAGCCAATTGATCGAGCAGCGGCCGTGGAACGCGGGAGCTGGCACAGGATACAATGATGGAGTCATAGGGCCCTAGCTTTGAAACCCCGTCGTAGCCATCGCCACAGAGAACACGAACGTTCTTTGCATTGACATCTTGAAGAAAGGAAAGGCTGTCTTGATACAACCCTTCAACACGTTCGATGCCTACGACCTCTTTAAAGATCATCGAAGCAATGGCCAGAAGATAGCCGCAGCCAGAGCCGACTTCCAGCAGTCGTTTTGACAAGGCAGGCTCTGACAACTCCAACATCAATCCCACAATGTACGGCTGACTAATTGTCTGTCCAAATCCTATTGGCACCGGATAGTCTGCATACGCTTCATGAAGGTGGGTCTTCGGCACGAACAAATGGCGAGGAACGGTGCGCATCGCTTTCAGGACAGCTTGATCTCTGACGCCACGAGCAGCGATCTGCTCGTCGACCATCCGCTGTCTCTCTGTGTCGAACATACCCCCTCCCACCACTCATTGTTATGAAAAAACTCTTACCACGTTGGCGGGAATTCTGCCAGTGACCTTTAGCATTTTTTTGGCACCGAGTTCGCAGAGCGCTCTCTCTTTAGACGATAGAATTTATCATAGATCGTCCTGGTTGGGCCATCTATGATAAATGCAAGAAGTCTAAAGAGATGACGAATGCGAACTCGGTGCCAAAAAAATGCTAAAGGTCAGTACCGGCGTTCTGTTGGAAACCCACGTTGCCACCTATTCGTTAGGGGCAACGATGTTGGGCGAGCCAGATTGATCGATTCAAGACAACGTCAAGGGGCGTAACCCTTGACGAGGAGCGAAGCGCTCTAGATGGCCGTCCAACGAAGTAAAATTTAACGAATAGGTGGCAACTTGGGTTTGAATTACTAAACCTGGATAGACAACCATTGTCATCGTGTTTCATGAAAAAAGCCCTCTGGGCGTGGGGGGCACTCGCAGGGCCTTCTGATTAGAAATTCTTAACAGTTTTTGGCGAATATCCTAGACAGCAATCCTCGCAAGTATGCAGGCTCATACGCCGCATTGCGCCTTACATCGGCCATTCCTCGACTCGGATCGAGGGTCCTGACAATGTTC
>CAINFV010000179.1 GCA_903848235.1 Chlamydiia bacterium
CTCCTTGAGACGGCCCCTCATTCGGGCCGATAGTGCCGACGACTGGCAAAAGGACCACTGGAGGGACATACGTATAATGATCAGCTGCAGTGATAGGAGAGCTTCCGGTTTGGGTTTGTACTACGACGTCGACAGTTCCTACTGTACCAGGAGGGGCCGTTGCGGTAATTGATGTCGGAGAATCAACGGTGCAGGTCGCTGCTATAGAGCCAAAATTGACTCCTAACACGTCCATGAAGTTTTCCCCAGTAATTGTTACGCTATCGCCACCTTGATAATCACCCTCATTCGGGTTGACATTGTCGACGGCGGGCGGAGGGACGACATACGTGTAATGATCAGCTGTGGTGATAGGAGAGGTCCCGGTTTGGGTTGCTACTACGACGTCAACAGTAGCACCTATAGTACCAGGAGGGGCCGTTACGGTGATTGATGTGGGAGAAACAGAGGTGATGCTCGCTGCCGTAGAGCCAAAATCAACCTCTAACACGTCTATGAAGTTCTCTCCTGTAATTGTTACGCTATTGCCCCCTCGATAATCTCCCTCATTCGGGTTGACATTGTCAACGACGGGCGGTAGGACGACATACGTATATTGATCAGCTGTTGTGGTAGGAGAGGGCCCTGCCTGGGTTTGTACTACGACGTCGACAGTTCCTACTGCACCTGGAGGAGCCGTTGCAGTAATTGTTGTCGGAGAATCAACGGTGTAGGTCGCTGACGCGGAGCCAAATAAGACATCTGAGGCCCCGAGAAAATGTTCTCCTGTAATTGTCACGGTAGTGCCACCCAGTATCGAGCCTTGATTTGGGTTAACATTGGTGACAATGGGGGGGTCGGCCTTGGTCGCAGACCTGACAAACACTTCATCGTTTGACCCCGTCCATACAACCAGGGGGAAGTTGTCGGAACCAATGACCAAGCATGGATTGTCATTTGTCGTGGGAGGATCTTCTGTACCGGAGATTGTCTCGGCTGCCCCCCACGTGTCATCATTATTTTTGGTGGCGGCCTGAACGACATCTCTCGAATTTATTCCGTCATAAGTGTAAAACCACCAAGCAGCTGTTGCAACACCATTGGCATCACAGGCAATGTTGAGGGAATACACTCCATAGGCCTCATCAGAAATAGTGACGGGCGCCTGCCAGTCATCGAAAGATGTCGCCCTTGAGGCAGCCATAACAGTGGAGACACTTTCATTTGGGTATTCCCAAACAGCTGTTACCTTGCCGTTCGGAGCAACAGCAATTTGTGGAAGATTGGATCCATTTGGGCCAATGTAAGCGCTATACGACCAATTGGGGTCTTTGGTGGAAAACCGAAGATAGCGATTCCAGTTTGGCGCTCCAGTAGTAATGGTTGTGACAACCGTCGGAATATCGTTGGGGTCAACAACGATCTGGGGACCTCCAGATACCCCAGGAGCGAGTGCATCTGAAAGAATTGAGTCGATAGAAGAAAACGACCAAGAAGGCCCCCCGGTCGTCATGGGGGCTTCATTCACTTGAATTATACCCGTAACGGGGTCTTCTAGAAAGCCGCGAAACCAAACGGCTGTAAGTTTATTAGTTGAGTCAACACCGAGTTGCGGAGCAATATCCGCCATGCCACCCGCAGCATGTGGCGAAACATTAACCGGCTCCAGCCAGACTCCGTCGTTGGGGCCGCTGGACGGTCTTGTCGCTGTTTGAATGAATGCTGCGTGAAAATCTGATTCGTCAATATGATGGGACCAAATCACAGTTGTATTGTCATCTTGATCAACGACAATCTGTGGGGTAAACGAGTTGTTCATCGTGTGTTCTGGAGGGTCCGCTACCTCAGACACCCGTATGGGAGTATTATCCCAAATGCCACCAAAGGGCTTCGTTGATGCATATACAACGCTGATTGAGCGAGAATCATAGTCCACCAACCAGGTCCACACGACCGTAACCTTTCCCGTGGAGTCAACGGCAACCCGATGATCGTTGTATTCAGTCGTCGAACTTGAAACAACAAGAGGCTCCTCCCACTCCGCTCCAAGAGCCTTGGTCGAAGAATAGAGACTGTAATTACCGGACCCATGCTCAAGCCAAATGGCCGTGGCATTTCCTGCCGGATCCACGACGACTTTCGCATGGCTTTTGCCTTCATCGGGCAGGCCATCAAAAACCGTTTCCGGCGGCAACCACACGCTCGCTGCCGCCAAAAAAGTAGACCACAACACACCGAAGAGGCACAAAGACTTAAGCAGGCGAATCATATCAACCTCTAAATTTTAATTATTCAGAGCTTGATGTTAAACGAGATTCTTTGTCAATCAAACTTTTCAATTAATAGCTTAAGATAACTATCCCTCTTCTTGTTCAAGAAAAGGGATATCACTCCGCCTATGGCAGAGCGGTTCTGTTAAGGCTATGGCAGTTGAAGAGGGAATTGAGAAAGATCAATCACTTCTGGTAGCCTAAAAGAAGTCAGAGAGGATCACCCGTCCCTGTGTTTGCCAGATACGAAAGGTTTCTCCTATGTCAACCCTTACCACCAAGCAACATCGAGTCTTTGACGCTATCGAGAAGTATACCACCACACATGGCCATCCCCCATCCTATCGTGAGCTCATGGTAGAACTTGGCTATCAATCTACAGGGAGCATCTATCGCTTTGTAAAAGCTCTGAAGACAAAAGGAGCTCTTGAAGAAACACCTCGCTCATGGAGAAATGTCAAACCAACTCGATCCCTCCGGCATGAGGGCAATGTCCTCGAAGTCGAAGTCATCGGCCAGGTCTCACGTCAGCACCCTCCGGAGCTCTTTGCAAAGACCTCCCTCGTCACTGTCCCTAGCCACCTTGTCAGCCAACATGCTCCGGTGTATGGACTTGTCATCCAAGATGCGTCATTCCTTGATGAACACCTGCTGCCAGGAGATCTCATCCTCGTAGAACCCGCCGACAGCATAGAACCCGGCGAGCTAGTCCTCGCCTCCACCCACCATTCCATCATTGGCCATTATTTTGACGAAGGAGCTACCCTCCGCTTCCGCTCCAGCCCCTACGCCCCAAGCGGCGCTCTGGCCAGCATCGCTGCGCCGACCGACGACACGCAAGTCTGGGGAGTCATCGTCGGCTGTATCAGAAGCTTTGGCCCACAGAAAGAGTAATACCAAAACGTTAGGAATTTTCCTCTTTGTCTTCGGACTCATCAAGAGCTGCCAGTCGCTTGCCTTGCGCCAAACGGACGCAGGCCACGGCCCATGCCCCAAGAACATAGCCCCATGAGATCAAAAAGAGAGCAGCTGAAAAGTTATTCAGCGCAAGAAGAAGAATGATAGATGAGACGCTCGCCGCTATCACGATCAGCCGCAAGCTCGACACACGCACGTTAATCGATTTGAGGCTTTGAAAGCGCCACCTGCTGACCATGAGATAGGCAAGAAGAAAAAAGACAGCGACCGCCACGACAGAGCGGGTAAACTCGGTCGTCGGACACAGCTCTTGACATGTATCACTCATCATAAAAAGCGTCGGTGACACTGCTGCCATGGCAGCAGCGGTAATAGGAAGCCCTGTGAAGGTTCCCTTTTTTTCTGGGTCTGTGGTAGGAGGGGTGGTTGAAAAGCGCACCAAACGGAGGACGCCCCCTACTGAGTAGGTGATAGCTCCTGCCGCCAAAAACCATGAAAGAAAAGTCCCCGGGACAGCAGAGAGTGTTTTCAAGACAACGACAGATGGAGCAATGCCGAAAGAGACGGAATCTGCCATGGAATCAAACAGCCCTCCGAACTCACTTTCTACTTTCATGGCACGAGCAAGAGCGCCGTCGAGAACGTCAAGGACAGACGCCACCAGCAAGATTTTGACGCAGTACTGCACTTGTTCGAAAACCGCTGTTCCTGGGTGGATCATATTCATCTTAAAGATGACAAACAACCCGCAGCACAGACTCAAAGCGGTCAAAAGATTAGGAAGAACAATTTGTCGTTTCATAGTACCCTTAAAATGCTGGCCGCACGAAAATTGAGCAACCAAAGGATCAATTATCACGCGGTATCCATTTTATCACCACCATGTTGTTCTGGTGGCCTAGGAGAGTGAGGCCCATGGGGTAGAAGCGCTTCTCTCTCTTCCTCTCTTCGCTTCAATTGTGCCCTCAACCTTCGTTCGGCATACCTTCGAAGAACAGGGTTTACAATTCCAGCAACTGCATCTCGCGTGCCACTCGCAATTCCTGGCCCATATTCCCCTGCAGCATTTCCTGCGGCAAAACCAACACCAGGCCCAAATGCAATTCCTACTCCAATCCCTACTGCAACCCCTAGAACAGTCTGTTTCACACTCCATCTGGGAGCTACTGCCGCACTCAACGCCAATCCAGCTACAATTTGTGTAGCAGGATGAAGACTTGATAACGCACCGGCCGTTGCAGCTGCACGTTCTATGAAAGTGGCCTCACTAGCCGCTGCCACAACAATGTGCGCCGCATCTTGTACTACGAAGGCCCCAGCAGTCGCAACAACCGCCGAGACCGCCCCGAAGCGTCGTATAGAACGTCCCTCTTCTGATTGAGCTTCGTGTGCTTCTTTCTGAAGACTTCTCTGAGCCGGAACAATAACGCGCTCATAGACAAGTTTGTGTTCATTTACAACCTCTTCTCTCGCTTTTTCTCGTTCTTCTATTTTCCGCCGTTCATCTATCAAGCGCAGATCTCCAAATCGCGGCCCTACCGCTGCGCCTACCCACTGTTCCGAACTGCCTAGGGACGCTACACTTTGTGTAACATGGTGAGGAAAGACCCCTCCGGAATCAGAGGTGATGATCTTTCTAAGCTCACCCTGAAGTATTTCTAGAGTTTGTATCTGCTCTGAAAGCTCTTGGCTGTTCTGCGCCGCACCACCTTCACGAAGAAAATCGCGAGCTTCGCCAAGCATTGCTTCATTTCGACGCCACATCGCAGCCGATAACCTCAGCATTCTTCCCTGACCTGGCAACCGCACGTCTCTTAATGCCCGACGCGTCTCGTCTTCACATACAGCAAGCCTTGCTCTCACCGCCTCTTGGGTGATAGGAGGACTGATCTCCTCTGGCGAACCTAATTTTCTTCTCTGCAGAGGCATTTCTTGTTCTCGTGGCGGAGGACTCTCTGCTACCCGTTTTTTTCTTCCCCCAGAGTCTTCTGCTGCTTTTTGCCCTTCTTCATCCATCGGCATTACTAGAGCATCAGCACCCCGCTCTCTTTTAGCAGCAGGCACTTCCATATACGGTTGCGCAACTCGTACTAATTCTTCATGCAGAGTTTCCACTCTTTCAATCACCGACCGCAGCTCTTGCCGCCGCACTTCTGGACTTACCTTTGCGGGTTTTTTCGTCTCTTTTATAGGTCTTTCTACAGCAGCTCGAGCTTCCCGCAACACATCGCCATTCTCTTTAATCCGTACTCGTACCATGCCTGCGTAGAGTCGAATATTTTCTTCGATTTGGCTCTTACACGCCGCTCCATCTTCAGTTCTATATTTCGTCAAAATCGCCTGAATCCTTCCATGAGGGACTTCTCGCATCTGTAGAGGAAGGTCGAGAAACCCACCCATCATTATGAGCTCGGCTCTCATTTCATCAATTTTTTCTAATAAAACTCTTGTTTGTTCTTGCACATGGGAGCAGCTCGCTGTTGCACTCATGAGCTCTTTGGAAGAAATCGAAGAAACAGTCATCGCCTACCTCACTACTGCAATTTAGTTACCTTATGTCGAATCGGCTCCACAACCCCTTGTCCTTCCTTAAGGCTACCGAGTGTCTCACTCCGTAGCACCGCATGCGGTGCTGGCATGGGAGGAACAGTTTGTTGAAGAGTTCCAGCTCCACCCACCCCCAAGGCGGCAGCTCCCTGATGAATCTGAGAAGAAGAGGCATCCATTTGTTGCCTGCCTCTGATAAAGGCATTCGAAATACGGGTAAACCAGCCTGCCTTTGAAGGTCCTGCAACGGCAACAGGTGGAGGAGCAGACGGTGGGACAGATAGCTCAACGAGAACTGGAGGTATCGCTGCCTGGATTTTTGGCCCAGATGGCAGGAGAGGGGGAGGAGCCACAGATGGGGAGCCATATCCTAGAGAGCGTTGGAGGGTATCGAGAAACTGCGGGCCTGTTCCTGCAGCAACGGCGGCCTCATACTGACGTTGAATTTTAGGCGTCCACGCCCCTGCTACACTCGCTGAGGCGACGGCTGGCGGCAGACAGATATCAGAAGCGACAGAGCCACCCACTAGGGATTGCGGAGAAGGGACTCGCGCTGACAGCGCCGCCTGTTGCTGCACAGGCACTCCTGCCCCTTCTAGCTGAGCTTGCGGCAGCACAGGAACCACAGATCTTGTCGACCATCCTTGGTAGGCCCTGTACCCAACATAGAGCACCGCTGCAGAAAGCCCCACTCGCCAGATGTATTTTAAGGGTTTTTGGATCGCTACGGGCAGCCTCTCACACTGCCTGTCGATAAATGATCCGACAGGAGCCACGAGTGCACTGCCCACAGTGATGATCAGCGGAGCGGCCACGGTAAGGCCTATGGATGCAACAGCTCCTGCCACACCAAACGATTGTATCAATGCAGGAGCTGCATACATGCCAATGGCACTCATCATCGCTGACTGTGCAACTCCATTAATGGTAATCACATTATGAGACAGCACATGGGTGGTCGTAGTAGTCTGAGGAGAAGGCGCTGGCGGCGGGAGCTTTATTGCAATAGCCTCTAACGCTTCGTCGATCATCTTCAGGCATACTTCATTATGTCGAAGGATCGTCTCATCATCGATAGCGCCTACAGAGAACGCTCGTAACGAGGTTTTCAGAGCACGGAGGTTAACTGCTGCCGCTGTGAGAGACTCTCTATCTTTCAACCGTTCAATCTCTGGCAAGACGATTGACAGGACCTTCTGTTGTATCTGCTGATAAAATGTGGCAAGCGCTTTTCCCATCGTTGCGTTGAGCTGCCCGTCAAGGCGATCTCGTAACTGAGGAGGACAGAAGCGTGTCAGCTGATGGATTTCCTCTTCCTGACCGAGGAACATCTCTTTAAGACGAATAGCCTCTTCTCCTGCCACACGGTGAAAAGTCTTGAAGTCCGCCCCCTCCTTCAATGCGGCCAACGACTGAAGGCATCGCGCATTCCATGCATTTTCGAGGCGAGTGACAAGAGGCTCAAAATCTTTGGGGATAAAAGGGATATACCCCTTCTCACCCCTTAGCTGGCGCATCGCAGTCGTCCATGCCTTGAGAATCTCTTCAGAGCCCTCAACATCTCCTATTGTCTGGCAAGCAATAGTGGCTGACGTCTGAGCAAACTGCCGTTGTTGGGCCTCTGAAAGACTGGGATAAAAGATGTCAAACAGCAGGTGCAACTTTGGGATATCATTGACACCGTGCGATAGTTCTTCAAGTCGACGAATGGTAACAGAGAAAGCGCCCCTGGCCTCTTCTCCTAAGGTAATGCCTGCCTCTTGCATCTCACTGCGAGTACTCCTCCACAGATCGATCATCTCATCTAAAGTGTGCGCCCCTTCTAGATCATGACAGAAGGCGCCGCAGATCGCTGTTGTTACCCGTGTTTTATCCTGTGGCAGGAGAGCCTCATTGATCACAGAATACAACTCGATCAATTGCGTCGTCTGTCCTCCTTCCAAGAGAGGCTGAATTCGTTCTACGACGTCTTTGCTACAGGCAGCGGCCTCCTCTTTTGGAAGAGTGATGCCGGCTTCTGTGATGGCCGTCATCCCGCTCTTCCACGTGTCTCTTATCTGGTCGAAGTTCGTAGCACGCTCTAAGCTCCTTCGAAACACTACTGCAAAGGACGCTACAAACCTCTCTCTGTCCATCTCACTGAGCAGCCCATGGGAGCTTACATATAACCTAGCAAGCGTTGGGATGTCGGCAGTATTTTTTTCAACACAAGTTTCTACAGCATTGACAAGCGACGAACATCCGTCCGCAAGGTTATTGCCAGGAATAATGATATCCGCTTCTTTCAGTATTTGCAGGTCCCTCTCCCATACTTTGGCAACCTCACCCAATGTCTTTGCCTGCTTCACATGCTGGCGAAGGACAAAGCCGATGATTCGCACAAGAGAGGCTCGTTCTTTATCTGTGAGAACTTCTTGTGTTGCACTGAAAAGCATTGCTACATTCTGCAACTGAAGTTTTCCCTCTTTTGCCAGAGGCCACGCGCAGTCCACGAGTGTCCCTCCGAAGGATCTCTCGACTGTTAAATCTCTTACCTCAAGTTCTTCTGGTGCCACTTCCCCACCTTGCAGGCCCATGAGATAGTTTTTGAGGATCTTCTGACTGGTTTCGGTGAGTGGTGGTTCGCAGGCTAACTTATCAACATTCAGAGCAAATTGGAGGACGTGAAGCATCCGCTCTTTGTCGGGAGGCGTCTTTAGATGTGTCACCTCTTGCAGCGCGGAGCGAAACAGATGTCGTATCTCGCGTACGTTAGATGGGGTGTCGTACATCCGCACCTTCAGCCCAACCCCTGAAACGGTAAACGCCGTTTCTCTCCGGAGGACACTACGTACAAACCAGTGAGCGACTCGTTGGAAAAAGTGAGGACGCTGTTCGAAGGCCGTTGCTGGATCCGCAATAGAGCGGACACACACGTCGGAGATCTTCAGATGGTTCTTCCGGACAACGGTATTGAACGATGCTGCCAGCGCGTCTAACCGCTCGGCGGCAGATACGGGATTCATCTCGGCTGAGGACATTGTTTGCCTCCTTTCCTAGTGTTCCCTTCTTCATAGCTCTCTACAGATTTTTTTACACCAAAACAAGTTGAAAAATTGAGAATTTGCCAACGCCGAAAGCCACAGATTCGACTCCAAAAAAACAGCCCGCTATTTGCTATAGGGGCTGTTTTTTTGGAGTCGAAGATGGGGTTTTCGGCTAAGGCAAAAACCAATTTTTCAACTTGTTTGGGTGTACATCAGCCAATTCTCGGTATCAGCTCATCCCTTTATCGAAAATAACGTTTCAAAGAGCCTGGACCTCACGTTTCCGCTCCTCTATCAGCCGACTCCCCACAAAATCCACATAATCGGCTTTTGATTTCTCCACCGATCCTTTCAGCCTCAGAAAGCCTGCTTTTGCTCTCGCATCCTTTCCAGACAGGACATTTCCTTCCGATAACTTTACCCCCCCTACTGTTGAAACATAGGCTTTACACGTTTGACCCCGTGCGTCCTTTTGATCGATCAAGGAAGGATGCTCTGCGATAAGCAATATAATGATTTCTTCGATTTTCTTTTTTTCTTCTTGTGTCGTACAAGCAGCAAGCTGGTCAACAGCAAAATGAAGCAGGGGTTTGCCATCATCAGTTCGTAGGCTCGGATCGTCCCAATCAGGTATAACATTCTCATATCTTCTGGTGGGATCACACAAGACGTGAAATAACGTAGTGTTTCCTGCCTGAATGGCGACATGAATTGGAGTCAATCCATGGACGTTCTTTGCCAGAAGTTTTTTTCCAGTTGTTGGGTTTATACATTCATTGAAATATTTAAAATCCTGCTCCTTAGCGATTGTATGCCAAGGATTATTTCCCTCTTCGTCATCTTCTAGTTGAAGCGCCGATGAAATTTCTTTGGGTAATTCATGAAGCGGCGATGTCGATGCCAGAGTAATTTCTTTTTTCAACGCTTCAAGCGCATCAGTAGTAGTAGCATCTCGACATCTACCTCGAATTTCTTCTAGTCGCGCCTCCAGAACACCTTGTTGCTCGCCGACATAAAAGGCAACCTGATCTACACAAGTCGCATAGTATTCAATTTCTGGGGGAATAGATACGCCTTGTGCTCGAAGCTCGCCGAGCCGAGCACCAAAAGTTTTTCCTTCTTTATCTTTTTGCTCAAATACTTCCGGATGCGTGGAAGCAACAAAATACATCATGAGAGCAATTTGTTTTCTTCGCTCTTGGATATCTGGTTTGTCGGAAGCAGGCGCTCGCTCTTGTTTGTCGAGATCCTGTAAAAGCTCGAGAACGGGATCGAGGAGATGGGCCATCTGAGGAACCAAGCTTAAATCTACCGGTAATTCATCTGATTTTGGTATTGAAGCAAACAATTTAGCCATGACAGGCATATTGACTGTTTTCATAGCAATTTGAACCGGCGTAAGGCCTTCTGCATTAGGCATGCACCAAGGATTTATGCCTTCGGGTGGTTGGAGTGTTTCTAACTCTTTCAACCACAAATCTAATGCCGGTCCTTGCAGCGACGCCCCCTTCCTCGCCAACACATGCCATGGGCTGTCTCCTGCGGCGTTGACAAACTCAGCAAATCGTAGATCTTTTTTCCCAGACAATTTCAAACCCATTTCAGGGAGCAAATCCAATTTATCTTTCTGAATAGCGACCAGAAATGCATTATTTCCTTGTGTATCCCTAAGTAAAAGCTGTTCAGGAGTCGCTCGTTCAATCATCTTCTTGGCCATAGATGATGATTCACCAGCTACCGCATGATGAAGAGGTGTCTTGCCATCTTTGTCCTGAACCCCTACATCTCCTCCCAGTTCAATAAGAGCATCCAAAGCTTCCTGATTTTGAGACTTTAATACCTTTAATACATCGTGCAATGGCGTCCTTCCATCATTATCAACAGCATCAATCTTAGCCCCCGCAGCGATAAGGGCCTTGACTAACGCCGCGCTGCCAGCCCTCGCAGCATAGTGAAGAGCTGTCTTGCCATCCTTATCAACAGCACAAACATCAGCCTTATATTCGATAAGGAGCGCGACAGCCACTTCATCACCTTTTTCTGCTGCGTGATGTAGGGGAGTCTTTCCTTGGTTATCAGCGTGGATACGGTAGTCATCTAACTGACACAGCTTCGTTACAGCTTTTTCTTGGTCAGCAGCTATGGCATAATCCAGAGGCGTCTCCCCAGCCCTATCGACAGGAATGGCAACATTCTGCTTGGTTCTTAATAGAGCTCTAAGTAATAATATCGCCCCTTTTTCTGCAGCATAGTGCAGCAAAGACACTCCGCTAGCATCAACAGGAATGCAATCATTTTCAGAAAATTGAACCCTCATCTGATCTAATTCTTCTCCGCTGAGGTCCTTCCACGACTTTTCTTTGAGCGCTATTTTCTTCTGTTGAATATCCTGTAGCGTTTTCGCAAACAATCTGTTTACACTTTTTTCAGCAAGGAATTTGCCTATAGTAGAATCTCTTCGTCCCTTTGCTCTTGCTACAGCTCTACGTTGAGCATAGTGTGCGTGAGCTTCGACCTCTTCAAGCTGCTCCAAACTCATATCTTGGCTCCTCAGCCGAGCACCAATCACCTCAATCGTCCTCACCACCCTCCCTGTCGTTGCGCCTTTCAGGTCAACGCTCCATGTACGAGCTCTAGGCAGAGAACACTGCGCATGTGCTAAAAGGCTGGGGCTTCCTTCATCAAAAACACTACTTCCATCTCCACAACTTCCGACAGCACCATCAAGCGATGTCACATGCTCAGTTCGAAGATTTCGGCCAAAGGAATCACCGTTGTTGTGATCAACCTTGGCAATCCCTTGTGGGAATCTTTCTGCTAATTCGTCACCGAGCAAGAACTTCCCATTTTCATCATATACCTCTTTCATTGGCCGAACATCTCTCCCAGGGAAAACATTCTCATAGAGGCCAAGGAGGAGGGGCTCATCTCCGAAAGTATTTGGAACAACATATCGAAGATTTGGCAATCGATCTTGTCCTATATATCGAAATGCCAAACATTGGAGACGATTCATCAGCGGAGCACTGAATTGTTGAGCAAAAATAGCGGGCGGCATAATGGTGTATATATACGGTTTATGTCCTGCTTCTAGTATAGCAAACTCGTTTCGAAGCTGATGAAGATATGTCGTAAAAAAGAGCTCTAGCGAGATGACTTTGCCATTTACCTCTACATACTTATCTTTCAGAAGGCCGGGGATTGTATCAGGGTTGGGGTCTGAAATTGCTGCTTCGAGCATTTCTTTCGCCTTACTTTCATTCAATATCCCCTTGGCGGTTGCTTCGGATTTGGCAGGTCTTACCCCACCAGGATACAGATGGAAGATGAGGTGTTTGAGTAACTTTTTATCATAATCTTCTCTTTCCTTGGCCATCCAGCCAGCTCGCTCTTCTCTGGACGGAACATCAAAGTCATCACGCAAAGGCTCTCCCACAATCTCTTCATCCGTCAGTGCAGCTAGCTCCAAGAAGACGTTCGCTAGCTCACAATCTGGATGAACCTGGCAGCTTAATAAAATCTCACGAACCTTCCCTGGATCAAGTTTACCGATAGCTTTAGCATGAAACACATCCGCCCCCATCTTTACCTTCGCCACTCCACAAACGAAATGACGAAAAAGGGACTCCATGTTTGAAATATCTGTTGCTGGCGTTTTTCCTTCGACCTCCTGGTATTTCACACCCATGGCACTATCGCCTTGGTCCCTAAACAAGTGGACCATCATCGCCTTAGGGACAAGAGAGCTGTAGGTAAATGTAGGGTTACCAGGTTCACTCGCCTGTGGATGTTTCAAGGCCCATGCACGATCGAACGCTCCTTCACACCCCGGTACTTCTTGAACCTGAGTAGAGTCTGGAAATAGGGTGTCTTTAACTGTAACAACTGGAAGCTCTTGTAATTCTTTGGACGACATCGGAATGCGATGGGACATCCCAGTTGATTCTGTTCGCCATGTGCTGTCTGCATCTCGAATTTGCAATTGCCGTTGAAGCCATGAAATGTCACTACCCTGCACCGCTTTTGCACTTTCTTCAGTCTTAAAACCAGGAGGCCGGTGCTCCATGACCAGCGATTCCGCATACAGTTGCTTCCTTCGAAAACGAGAGGTTTTTCCCAAACTCATTTCTATTGCAAGATCGACATCTTCTTGAGGAATCTCGTTGAAAAACTGACTGACTTCAAGGAATTCGGCATCAGTAAATTTTTCTGCTGGAGTACGCGTCTGATTGATATAATCAAAAATACATTCGCTGGGGACACCAAGAGAAGCTCTGTAGCGAACAAGAACTGCCACGTCATGCAGTGTGACATCAGGTGACTGCCTCAGAACTTTTGAGATCGACCCTCGATCGACCTCAGTTATATCCGGAGGCAATTTCTCCATCTGGAATTTAATAATGATATCTGGCCTATGAAAAGGAATGAGAGAGAATAAGATGTTCCTTTTTTGAGCGACAACAGCCCTCAAAGCAGCAAAAAGCCCATCTGCCAGTTTCTGATCTTTTTCTGGAATTAAAAGATTCTGCCTCTGTTCAAGAAAAACGGTAACATCACGTAATGTAACAGCAGAATCCCAACTTAGCACTCTCAAGATCGGATCTCTAATCTCCGGCAGGCCGGCAGGGCACCATTCTTCACAGTCGGCGGGAAATTTATTTCCTCTGGAAAATATTTTAAGAGAGGAACAGACACCTATTTCTCCGGTGTGAATCTTCAGCAAAAAGGTGTCTACAAATCCACGGATTTGACTCGCCTGAAGCTTATCCTCTTCTCGTGAGGATCGATCCAATGTGTCAGCCCGATCGGCTAATGCTCTGGCTACATCAGACGCCGGCCCAATACCTCTACCATTTTGTAATCGATGAGCGTCAAAATCTCGTGCTGCGCAAAGGCACATTAGTTCTGTGGCTAGCGCCCTCTTTCGCTCAAGTGGACCGTTGTTTGCACAAAACGCGATCAATGGCGAATTTTCTGCTGTTAAAATATTTACAAGTCGATCTTCTCTGGTTATGCCATCAAATGCAATCATTGCATCTAAAACGGCCTCTACATTCCCTGTAATTTCACGTTTTAATACAGAACAAATCTCGGGTGACAAAAGCTTCTCAATTTTATTGAAGATCAACACTTTTCGGTTGAAGATCAGCGCCTTCATCTCTAGGCTTTCAAGCCCTTGTACATTAAATTTTGTCAGAACTTGACCTGCAAAGGTAATAATAGCACTCGTAACGTTGCCACTCTCATCAACTGTGCGACGGAACGAGGAGTCGGTCAAGATAGTTCCTAACGCGGGACTATTGACAATGCCTTCTAACACCAACTGAAGGGCCAGAATTTCTTCAATTTTTTGCTCCTCAATATTCACTGATGAAAATAACGCGCTAATCCCACCCCAAATTTTGGACAATAAAGCTTTCTTTGTCTCCGGAGATAGATAAGGACTTTTATGTACATCATCGGCGATCTGCCTAAGAACAGAAATTTTTTTTTCCCTCCCCTGCGGGGTAGGATCTGGAAGAACTGTACTTAGCCATGTTACTATCCTAGTTGTTGCGGCTACGAAACTCTGCTCGACCTGTGGAAAATCTGCCTTCAAACTTCCTTCACTCCACTCCCCTTTCTTACCAATATTTTCCAAGGAAGAAAGTACAGAGCAGATATTACGAGCAGTTTGAACCAATGAAATTTGTCGGGTCAGGAGAGAAATTTTTTCTTTCACCACCTTTTCCGCCGATTCTTCCTCCACCTTTTCCGCCGATATTGACTCTCCCAACCGTTCAAATTTTTCCTGATTCAGTTTAAAGGCTCTCTCATGCAACGTTCTCAATGCTTGGGCCTTTTTACCTGCATCAACATCCGGTCTTTCCTTCATACACTCACAAACATCACCAAGCGACGTCACTTGGGCTTCCGTAGCGTTACCTGCCAACTTTTGGATGCGTGCCAAGATAAATGAAGCGGGTAAAAATGAAAGTATTATCGGATTGTTTTCGCAGATTTCTTTATCAACATAAGTAGTCGGTGGTTTTTGTAAAAATTCGGATATCGTCCGACGACTGATATCCAAACTCGCCCCTCCTACGGCCGCCTTTAGATAGTCGATAATCAGTGGAGGTGGGATATTGAGGCTGTCGTAATATGAGACAAGAACAGCCACATCATCAACCGTGGCGTCCGGTCTTCTAGTGAGAACTTTCTTGATGGACGATAATTCATCGTCTGTAAACTTACTTCTTATGTCTTCAATAAAATTATCGAATATCGAAGAATTGGCTTCCGTAATCACACCTAAATCTTGCCAAGAGGCTCCCACTTCCAAAGCGACAAGACTACCTTCGTGTGACATCATCCCTTGAGCCATAAAGTGAGGCAGAGAGCCCTCAACTGCCAACCTCAGGAAAGTTGAAACCCCATCCAATAATGCTGTCGCCAGTGCTCTCTTGCCAGACAGG
The DNA here is from genome assembly GCA_903848235.1 of Chlamydiia bacterium. Classification (GTDB taxonomy): domain Bacteria; phylum Chlamydiota; class Chlamydiia; order Chlamydiales; family FEN-1388; genus CAINFV01. The sequence continues at coordinate 15,196 of CAINFV010000179.1, forward strand.
GTCGATCCGTTAAATTTCGAGCGCAACTTCTGAGAAACGGCTCGAGCTTCGACATAATTTGTTGCAGATGAGAGATCGAGCAAAACTCTCGCTCTTTCCATTTTTTCAGCTAATGGCGATGTAGAGCAAAGACTGCTCAGCGCAGATTCTTCAGACAGCATTTTTTTAATGGTTTCCCGATCTCCTGCCTCATCGACAACGTCTGAACCCACCCGACCTAATAGTTTTTTCACTTCCTCTGACAAAGATGGGTCAATCTTGTCTTTGCGATCAGGACACAGTGAATTGAGAATGGACACCTCTCGGCTTAACGTCTCAACCCTATCGACTAGCTTTTGATGAGGCTGAGCAAGCAATGCGTTCTTAACCGACACCCCCTGCGTCGATAGAGCGGTTCGAAACTCAACTGTATCTAACCTTGGCTTCAACAACTCTTCTTCGCATTTGGCAATAGTCTCTAAGACTTTGTGCGTCTCACATAATTCCGCAGTCGTCATCGTTCCATATTCAAGACTCGTAAACAAAATCCGAATAGTGTTTCGAATTCCATTTAATATAAATGTCTTAGTGCCTGGAGCCAACGATGGATTCATTTGAACAGCAGACGCCATGTCCTTGAGTTCTGCGATTTTCTCTGCCAATGTCCACGATCCCCCATCACGAAGAAGCTTCCTCCTGCCCTTGACTACTTCTAAAGCCTTGTTATCAAATCTGTCCTTCGTCAATTGAAATTTGTCCTTTAGCCCTGCATCACGCCGAATGATACCTATCAACAGTGGATCTTTTTCAATCTCCGCGATCGCCTTACCCACCTCTTCGATGTCCTTACATGTCGCAATACGATCAACCACTGTGTCCAGCCGACCCAGAACAGTACCTACCGCATTTTTTGTCTTCTCCCCTGTGAACCGATCAAAAATCCCAGGAGCAGGAACTACTCCTTTCGCTCGCTCGAATTCAGTTTTTGCTAAGCTCATCCTTTGTGCATGAATAGCCTTTTCAGCTACTTCTAGATCTAGCCGATTTTTTCCCTCCAAATCAACTCTCTCTTTCAAGCATTGACATACAAGAAGTAAAATCTTTGTCTCAACCTCATCAGCTTGTTGAGCGCACGACTGAATTTCAAGAATAACCCCTGGAAAATCTCGTGCATCCCTTGGATTTGCAAGACTTAAAACACAGTGCAACTCTGGTAAGGAGATCGCTTTTGCTGTCAGCCTGGCCATGTCCGAAGGTTGCGCTCCTTCTACAATCGCCTTAAAACTTTTTTCCGGAGCGCACGTCGCTAAGACAACCAAAAAACAGTCATTTTTTCTGAGTTTCCCAAGCAATTGACCAAAATGCTGGTGCAATGCTTCGTTTGATCGTATATGCGATTGTATTTTCTCATCTTGCAGGAGGACGAATCGAGCGACTAATTGGTTCGACAACTCCAGGTCTTGGGCCCCAATATCAGCTAATTCATCCAATGAACTTAAAACTGCTTCTATCTTAGAAGGCATTTCACTCAAACGTGCTCGCTCCAAGGCCTTCATTTCTTGATCCAGACCCTTAACTCTTTCCGAAAAAGGACCTTGAGCAGCCCGTTGATACGTCTGGGGAGAACATGTCTTCCACGCCTGTAAAAATGTCACTTTTTTGGTGAGCAAAACGTTCTTAAACAACGCTGCGCGCTGTTCATCCGTCAGATCTTCAAGTATTTGTTTCGCATTTTCCGCCAACTTCTCACCGACTTGAGAAAGCGTATGCGTCGAAAAAAAGATAGCTAAGTCTTCCGCAAGACGAGCTCTATCCACGGGTCGTAATTTTATAAAATCTTCAGGCTCCAAATGTTTTCCCGACTGTATTTTCATCATACAAACAATGTATGCATGGCACTGGATTGGCTCGGGTTCACATTTCTGGATGATGTCGTTTAATATTTGCTTTTCTTGGTGAGTAAGAGTCCTTTTAGAACTCAATATACCTTGTGCTTTCCCCTTTTTTTGGGCCAAAACATCAAGATCTTCTTGCGAAAAAATCCGTGACACCCCCCCCTCTCCTGGCACAAACATTTCATTTACAGTTTCCTGCAGCTCTAAAATGTCGGCCCCAACTTTCCTACGGAATAGGCGAGATAAGAGCGATTGTCCGTGAACAGAAGACCGTTTATCTCTCTTCGCTTCTTCAACGACCTTGGAGGGCGACAATCCTCCCCCTTCCTCAGCATGAGGCATCCCTAGGATCGTTTTCCTCTGAACAGGTACTTCCTTTTGCTCACCCACGCCCGTTGTGGAAAATCCAGCCACCTCCACAACACGTTCTATTCCCTTATCAACCCGCGAAAGAGGACCACCTTCCAAAGGGGGTTTTAGCACCGGAGATTCCTCAGGCCCTCTTACACCACCAGCTCCTGACCCAAACTCTGTCATAAAAAACACCTCACCTCAACTGTTCGGCTTGCAAGTACGATCCATCTCCCGCGAAGAGCCAAGACAAAAAATGAAAATCCTCTGTTCTCTCATATATAATTCAATTGAATTCGACTCCATCTAAATAGCTATTAATGAGACAACTCCAATCCCTCTCCTCGTCACAAATCCCCAAAATCCCGTACCCTATTCCCTTCACCCATCCCTTTGCTGGAGAAGATAAGCCCATGACAGTCCCATCTACCGATGCATTCATAACAGGCTTTCGCTACGGCTCGTTTGTCGTTGATAAGGCCCGCGATGTCCCCGAGCTGAAGTGCCGCCTGATAGAGCTACGGCATGAAGCTTCAGGAGCTCGTGTCATCCACATTCCCGCTGACGACCCAGAAAATCTCTTCTGCCTCTCCTTCCAAACTCTCCCCTACTCGTCGAACGGCATCGCCCATGTCCTCGAACACTTGGTCTTATGCGGCTCTGAGAAGTTCCCTGTCCGCGATCCGTTCTTCTCCATGAGTCGAAGGAGCATGAACACCTTCATGAACGCGCTGACCGGCACGGACTTCACCTGCTACCCTGCAGCATCGCAGATAGAACAGGACTTCTACAACCTCCTCGACGTCTACCTCGATGCTGTCTTCCACCCTGCGCTCGCTCCGCTAAGCTTCCTACAAGAAGCCCACCGCCTGGAGTTTGCAAAGAAGGACAACCCCCTCTCACCATTGACCATCAACGGCGTTGTCTTCAATGAGATGAAAGGTGCTATGGCCCAGCCCATGCGGCGGCTGATGAATGCGATGTGCGCCTCACTGTTCCCCGATACGTCATATGGCTTCGACTCCGGAGGAGACCCTCAGGAGATCCCATCGCTGACACTCGACGAGCTCAACGCCTTCCATCAGACCTACTACCATCCAAGCCGCTGCCTCTTCTTCTTCTATGGCAATTTCCCACTAGCCCACCATCTAGACTTCATCGAACAGCGTGTGCTCCATAATGCTCAAATGCTGCCACCCCATCCGCCGATACCACGCCAGCAGCACCTTCCCCATCCTATCGCCAAGACCATCGAATACCCATGCGCCCATGGCGACAGCCTCGATAGAAAAGCGTATATCGCCTTCGGCTGGCTCACCGCTGACATTCGCAACCACGTCGAATGCCTTGCGCTATGCCTTCTTGACATCGTGCTCCTTGAGACTGATGCATCCTTGCTCAAATATCGCCTCCTTCAGTCCGGCCACTGCCGCCAGGTGTCAAGCTCATGCGACACTGAGATGCCACAGGTGCCATTTGTCATTCTGCTGACAGGCTGTAATACAGAGGATGTCAACCCCATCGCATCGATCATCTTCTCCACCCTCCAAGAGGTCGTCCGTGATGGTCTTCCCATGGAAAAGATCGAGCATGCCCTCCACCAACTCGAACTAGCAAAGTCCGAAATCGGCAGCGACCATGGGCCGTTTGGGCTATCCCTCTACTCACGGGCAGCGCTGTTAGCCCACTATGGGGAAGACCCTATGAGAGGCTTAGAAATCCATGCGCTGTTCGACGAGCTGAAAGAGACGCTCGCCACTGACCCATTCTATTTTGCAAAGCTCATCCAGAAGTACTTCCTTGACAACACCCATGCTGTCCGCATCGTGATGACGCCAAACCCCGATCTCGACGAACACGAGCATGCAATTGCTACAGAGCACCTCAAAGAGATACGCGCTGCCCTCGATGAAAAGGCATGCCAGAAGATCGTCGACGAAGTCGAACAGCTCAATGCCTTCCAAGAAGAAGATCAGGACCTCTCCTGCCTACCCTCCATCCATGTGAAGGATGTGCCCACGACCTGTCGCCATATCCACCTCTCAGAAGAGCCAATAGGCAATATCGAATGCTTTTCCCATGAAGTGTTTACCAACGACCTCGTCTACCTCGATGTCATGACTCCTATGCCTCGGATTGCCAAAGAGGATCTATGGATGGCGCGGCTGTTCGCAAGCCTGCTGCCACAGCTTGGCTGCGGCACGAGGGGCTACCAGGAGACACTCGAATACCTCCAGGCCTATACTGGGGGCGTCGGCGCCAGCATGAGCCTAAACGCTCAGGCGAGCAACGCTCATGCCATCAGCCCTTCATGGCATCTTCGAGGAAAAGCTCTCGGACGAAATGCAGAGCGCCTATGCGACATTCTCAATGACTTCCTGACGGCGCCACGGTTCGACGACCGCCATCGCATCAAAGAGCTGCTTGAAAAACGCTATACAGATCTCGAAAATGCCATTCCTCACCATGCCCTCGAGTATGCTACAAGCCGAGCAAATGCACCGCTGTCAGAGCCTCTCTATATCTCCGAGCTATGGTATGGGTTGTCATACCTCCAGCAGTTGCGAGAGCTTGTTCTCCACTATTCAGAGAGGGAAGATGCCTTTTTAGAGAAGATGGAAGCTCTGTCCAAGGCAATGCTTGGCAATAACGGAGTTCACTTGGTGGCATGCTGTGATAGCAAAACCATGCTGACGATGAAAGAACAGGGGTTCTTTGGCCTTTGCGACCTTCCCAAAAAGGCTTCTCACCCGTGGGAGTCTATCGGCAGCATCCCAGAACGCCGAAGAAACCAAGGATATATCATCTCATCCTCAGTCAGCTTTACCGTCGCCAGCACAACGACAGCCTGCTATGCGTCGCCCGACGCTCCGCGCCTCGCTCTTTTAGCACAACTGATGAACGACACCTTCCTCCATCGTCAGCTGCGAGAGCAAGGGGGGGCGTATGGCGGCGGCGCAGCATCAAACGCCATGGCAGCCACCTTCTCCTTCTACTCGTATAAAGACCCAAACCTCTTCTCAACACTTCAAGCCTATGAAGCCGCTGTGCAGTTCATTCAAAGTGGCGCGTTTGATGAAACAGAATTAGAAGAGGCAAAGCTTGGCGTTCTCCAGGACCTTGACAGCCCTATCGCACCAGGAAGCCGTGCCGAAGTAGCCTATGCATGGCGGCAAACTGGAAAGACAGAGCCAATGCGCCAGCACTTCCGTGATCTTCTCATTAGGACGAACAAAGAGGATATCTTAACCCTCATCCCGCGGTACTTTCCCACAGGGTGGAGTACCAACGCCTTTGTCGCCTTCGCCGGAAAGGAGCTCCTCGAAAAAGAGCAGCCGCTGTTTGAGGGGATGGGAAGCGCTCTTGAGATCAGGGCTGCGTCAGGGCCTTGCTGACACCAGAGGTTTTTTTTTGATAAGCGCCACCTTCTGTGGCGCTTATGGATCTTTCAGAGTGGGGAGGGTTTGAAATCGCGGCGTGCAAAAATCAAATCACAGGACTTTTTCTCCACCAACGAAAATCCCTTGCTATCGAGTAATTGAACGAAACGAGGGTCTTTGTAATTATCTTCAACGGTAATAACATCGATCAAGCACTTAGAAAAATCAATACTCTCGAGGATATCATATTCTCCTCCCTCAGTATCGATGCTCAGAAAATTCACATGGGTAATCCCATTGCTCTCCATCAGATCATTAAAGGTATAGCATTGCACACGAATCTCTTTTGAATACCCGCCTGCCTCTCGCAACTCTCGGTTTAGTCTTTCCACATGACGAGGATCGTATTTGTCGATAAGCCCGCCGAGGGCTGCCACTTCTGACATGTATAAGTATTTCGCCTCCCCTGGCTTATCACTCACACATCCCTGGATGCACTGGCATTTTCGATTCTGTTTGAGCTTTTCAAATATATCAGGATTAGGCTCTACACAGATTCCTCCCCAGCCAAGCTCATTTTCGAAAAAAAAGGCGTTGCTGTAGGTAACACCGTCGAAAGCACCTATCTCAACGAACGTGCCGCCTTTCATGCCGTTAAAATACTTCTCATTAACAAATTGATCCTGACTATATTGCCCGTAGTATGTTGCAAAGGCGCTCTGCTGAATCGCAAGAGCTACCAAAAGACTCAAAATACATCTTTTCATGCTTCTTCCCTTTCTTTTCGGTTCCGCACATACCACCTATGCCTTTCGTTACTCTTACAAAGCCTTAACAAGAAGCTTCTCCCAGCTATTTTTCCATGCTATCCCCTGCTGCACCTCAGCGCCAAACCGTCTTCCTACTTCCTCGAGCAGCGCTCGGAGACAGGAAGAATCGGAGAGCTCGGGGAAGAAATGCTCTTTATAAAAACTCTTAAGGATATCAGAGGCAAGCCCTGGCACAACGAAGAAATCAGCTCCTATGGCAAGAGCAGAGCCAAAGCCCTGTGCCAGAGCATGTTCTACATGTCGATAGTAGTGGTCAACGGTAGGCCCGATAAACCTGCGAATGGCTGTCAGCCCAATCACACCCCCGCGACGGACAATCTCTTGTGCAAATTCATCAGGAATATTTCTTGGAACATCGGTGACGGAACGAAAATTGGAATGGCTTGCCATTACCTGCAGAGGACTTTTCGTCTCGTCAAGATAGGTAAGAATATCACAAGCCAGCTGGTCTGAGGCATGGCTTAAGTCCACAGCCGTCACATACCCTCTGATAGCATCAAGGACACGTCGCCCATCATCCTTCAGCCCTGCGGTTGAAAGCGCTCCGCCTCCGCAGCGATTTTCTTGATTCCAGGTGAGGCTGACATACAAAGGGCTAATGCCAGTAGAAAATACTTTTTTCAACCGCCGCAAGCCGCGCTCGAAAGGCTCTGTCTCCCCTAAGAATGTCGAACAATTTTCAATCGCACAGCAGGTGGCAATCTTTCCATCCACACGTTCTTTAAGAGGACAAAAGTGTTCACTATATCGCTGATGTAGAGCGGTATACAAAGCGCTCTGACGGGCAAGCTGATATTCAGACTTCCGCCTTGTCTGTGAAAAGGCGACGACAACAAGAATCCCCACACCACCTGCTTGCAGCTGCTCTATTGAAGAGCGCGTCGCACTGTCATGAGGGCTATGCGACGGTGAGGCGACAAGATAGCTTAAAAGATCATTATGCAGATCGATGACCTTGTTCTCTTTCCAAACTGTCTGATACTCTTCGTGATACACATCAGCCTCCAAAGGGAAGAATGTATGGTAACGATGGATTTAGAGTTCTTCAAGAAGTACTTTCACGAAAACCGGGGTTCTATTGAAAAAACCTATACTGAGTTTCTCCGTTTCAGAACGGTCAGCTCAGATCCGGATGCTATGCCCGACCTGAAGGCATGCGCCACCTGGCTTCAGAACCGCCTTCGTGCCAATGGATGCACCGTTGAAGAATGGGATGGTGGCGGAGCGCCGATTGTCTTCGCCTCACTTCGCTCTGAGAAGGACGATGTGCCCACAGTACTCATCTATAATCACTATGACGTTCAGCCTGTCGATCCTCTCGACGAGTGGAGAAGCAACCCATTTGAGGCATACTTCGAGCAAGATACCGTCTATGCTCGCGGTGCCCAAGATAATAAAGGGCAGTGCCTCTATGTCCTCTTAGCGCTTGATGCTCTTTGCGCGGCTAAGAGTCTTCCCTGCCATGTGAAATGTATCATCGAAGGTGAAGAGGAAAATGGCAGCGCCTCTCTTACCAAACTCATCAACACAAAAAAGAAAGAGCTGGCAGCAGATTATACCATGATTGTTGACGTTGGAATGCGTCATCCAGACGTACCGGCGATCAGCCTTGGAACCCGAGGGTTAGTCAATCTGACACTAACCATCAAAGGCACAAATCAAGATCTCCATTCTGGCCTTGAAGGAGGCTTAGCATACAACCCCCTTCATGCCATGGCATCAATGCTCTCCGCTCTCAGGGCTTCTGATGGTTCCATCACTGTTCCTGGGTTTTACGATGACGTACAGATGCCATCCAAAGAGGATCTTGCAACCCTCGCTCAGACATTCGATGAAAAAGCCTGGGAGACGAGGCTCGGGACACCGCCGACGGGAGGAGAAAGCTCCTATCCGCCTCTTGTTCGAAATTGGCTCCGTCCGACACTTGAAATTAACGGTATTCATGGCGGTTATGGCGGCGCTGGAAGCAAAACCGTCATCCCGAAAGAAGCGATCGCCAAGATCTCCTGCCGTCTTGTGCCGAATCAAGATCCAGTGATCACTGGCAACAAGGTGCGGGCATATCTGCTCTCCTTAGCCCCTAAGGGAGTGACGGTAGACGTCACAATCCACGAAGGAATGGGACGGGCAACGCGGACATCGAACTCATCTCCCGGGGTCACGGCATTCGCAAGAGCATTAGAACTTGTATGGAATAAAAAACCAGAATTCATCTTGGATGGCGCTTCTATTCCCATCATCCCGCTTCTTCAAGAAGCCTCTGGCGGTGAGATCATCGCCTGGGGTGTTGGGCTCCCCTCAGATCGCATCCACGCTCCGAACGAGCGATTTGATTTCAGAAGAATGGAACAAGGCTTTATTTCGTTGTGTATGGGACTTTATTTTTTCAGAAAACCTTCCCATCGACCCGCTGATGCTAACCCACAGCCTCTTCAGTCGTAAAATAATGGATCAGCAGAATCCCACTTCCCTTCCACCTACTCCTTAGAGTAAAATGGAAACTTCATTTCCCCATTATAGGGGTTCAATTGTTGGTAACGTAGGAGTCGCAATCATGATGCACCGATGCAGGATGCTTTCTTTTCTTCGATGTATGACCTGTCTGTCTATCTGCGGAGTTGTTCCTCTCATGGCGCAATCCTCAGACAGCATGCCAAAGGTAACCCATAGTTTTTCTCAGCCGTTTATTGACGCTGCAAAAAAAGCTCAGCCAAGTGTCGTTTCCATTAAGTCTCGGATGAAAAAAGGATCTTCACAGTCCTGGCAGCGAGATGACGACCAAGATGAGATAAGCCCCGATGAGTTCTGGGAGCGTTTTTTTGGAATGCCATCTCCTGACCGACACAGTCGTCAGCCAAAATCTCACATTGCCTATGGCTCAGGGTTTATTGTCTCCCCTGATGGCTACGTATTGACCAATAACCACGTCGTAGAAAAGGCTGATGACATCACTGTCACCACGACGGAAGGCAAAGAATACCGAGCAAAGAAAATCGGCACCGATCCAAGTACTGACATCGCAATTTTGAAAATTGATGCTCAAAATCTTCTACCCTTATGTCTCGCCGATTCTTCGCTCGTTGAAGTCGGGGAGTGGGTGCTGGCTGTTGGAAACCCCTTTGGCCTGCAAGCATCCGTCACCTCTGGCATCATCAGTGCCAAAGGCCGTTCTGACTTAGATATTGTTCGCGTAGAACAATTCTTCCAGACAGATGCTGCCATCAATATGGGCAACTCTGGCGGCCCTCTTGTCAACCTTCACGGTGATGTAATTGGCATGAACACAGCCATCGCCAGCAATACCGGCGGGCACATGGGTATTGGCTTTGCCATCCCCAGTAACTTGCTCAAAGATGTCATGAAAGAGCTCATCGAACATGGGCATCTGTCACGAGGGTATCTTGGCGTCGCCCTTCAACGTGTCGATGCTGATATTGCTGCTGCCGTAGGCCTTTGCAAACCTCAGGGAGCGCTTGTCTCAGAAGTTCTGCCAGGAGGCGCTGCTGAGAGCGCAGGGCTGCAATCAGGCGACGTAATCCTTGAGCTAAATGGAATACCGATCGAAAGCCTTGGTTCTTTCAGAGGTGACATTACTCTCAGCAAACCTGGTCAAAAAGTGACCATGAAAGTTCGCCGGAATACTCAAGACATCATGATCACTGCCACCATCTCTGAAAACCGAGAAGCAGAAGGACAGGGCGGGGTCATTGCAGATACGTACGGGCTGATGCTCGAACCCATCACTGCAGAACTTGCCAAGAAGTATAATCTAGAGGCGAAGACAGGGCTATTAATTGTGCAGATCGACCCAGAGTCTTCTTCCTACCAAGCAGGCCTGCGAGCTGGATATGTGGTCTTAGCTGTCAACGGCACCGCTGTAGCCTCTGTTGATGAATTTGCACAAGCAGTGCAGAAAAGTGAGGCTGGAGGACGGCTATTGCTTCAGATCAAAGTCGGACAAAGCATCCGCTTTGTTCCTCTCACAGTTGAATAGAAGAGCTTTCTACTGAACATTCTCTGATCCTGTCGTAAGCCCGGGAGAAAATCCCGGGCTTTTTATACCCAAACAAGTTGAAGAATCGGAAATTTGCCAACGCCGAAGGCCACAGATTCGATTCCGAAAAAAACAGGCTCACTATTAGCTATAGGGCCTGTTTTTTTCGGAGTCGAAGACGGGGCTTTCGGCTGAGGCAAAAACCGATTCTTCAACTTGTTTGGGTATACTACACCTCCCACGCACGAACAAACGCACTTTGGACAACCCATGGCGTCTGTTGAGAGCTTCCTTGCAGTGGTCTAGGCTGGGCCTGTGAGTCACCAAGCGAACAATGTGTCAACTACCCCTCCCTAAAGGAAGGGGCTTGTAGCAGACTGCAAAGGCCGCTACCATTGGCTCGTTGACAAATGCCGTTGACGAGACAGCAGACTCGCCAAGCTTCAGTAGGTTGATCGCTGCATTGCGATCGTTGTGCTGATAGCTTCCACATCTAGGACACGTAAAAGGTATCCTCCAAGGCTCGGGTGAACTGTTCTGAGGGATCTTTTTTCGTCAAAATGAGATCGTACTTCATGGGCGTTTTCCTCAATGTTTTGTTTACAGTACAAAAACTTTATTGAGGATACGCCCATTTCATCTCAGGGCCTTCTGATTAGAAATTCTTAACAGTTTTTGGCGAATATCCTAGACAGCAATCCTCGCAAGTATGCAGGCTCATACGCCGCATTGCGCCTTACATCGGCCATTCCTCGACTCGGATCGAGGGTCCTGACAATGTTC
>CAINFV010000180.1 GCA_903848235.1 Chlamydiia bacterium
CGTTGACGCCATCCTTCATGCCAAGGTCGCGCCAGTCCCCACTCAGGCATGCCTCCTTGTTCAACGTAGCGCAGCCGGCCAGAATCAACAGCCCGGCCAGTATGATTAGGCCACGGAATTTCATGGATTCTCACCTCTCTTGCCACTTATTATTGAATGGACTAAAAACACAAAACCCCGCTCTTCTTCTGCGAGACACGGGGTTTCATAAATCAGTCCATGGTACCCTCACGCAGGGGTAAAGACTCGCATGTTGTAATCACCGCTTACACATATAGTCTTTCTTTTACCACAATTCACAGGTAAATGCCACTATGGAACGGGAAATAGAAAAACTCATTCAGCCAGGCCATCCAACTCTGACGCTCCACTTCTTCCGCTAATATCTTCTTACATACTTCACAGCAACTTCACAGTCAAGAAAAGGAGAAATGATTAAATTAACGGTCGTTGACTCTACCTACGAGTCAGCGAAACTGCGAATCCTGAAAAACAATGAATACGGTTTGAAATGGAGCAATAATATTGTATCGGCAGCGATAATTTCATGCACCCATATAAATCTTAATAATTCTTATGCCTGATAAGCCAAAATCCATTTGATCAGAATGAAGAAATAATTATTAAATTAGAACATTTATCATAGCTAATTATAAAGCAGTATATTTCAAAAGGAGTTAATCATGACAAGCAAGTTTTATGGAAAGTTACTTCCAGACTACTGTGATTTAGTAGAGTTAATGGACGAGTTTCACCAGCACCGCTTTTATTTCATCGATAACCAGCTGCGGCTGCTCCAGTTGGACCATATGACCGCTTCCTTCCGCGGTGACGAGTTTCCCTTGGGGGGATTGGCCGACCAATTCTTTTTGTAATTCTCTGTAAGCGATATTGCCAAATTCATTCAAGGCTTCATCTGCGACAAAGCTCTGGGTTTGTGTTGAGACGATCACGGTGAGAGGAATATTACCGACACTTTCCAGGCCGGCGGCCTCAACTTCTGTCCAGGCATCAAAGGCCCCAAGAACTTCAGCTAATTGACCTGGAGTAAGATTTTTGCTGATGGCAATAACTCCGGTGTGGGTCGCAGCCGCGAAAGCTGGCCCGGCCCTGGTTAGCAGCGATTCATGTCCCGGATCAACCTGAATCATTCCTAAGACATTTCCCGGATAAAGGTTCTGGTAGTAACGGGAAAGAATGCAACCTAGAGAATGTGAGACAAGCACAAAAGGCTGATTAACGTTGAGTGCTGTCAGCAGCGTTTTGAATTCTGCCACTCTCTGATAAGCGTCTCTGGGGCAGGTTCCAAAATCGCTTTTGCCCAGTCCCGCGCGGTCGTAAAGAATAACTTTATTGGTTTTAGCGATCTCTGGAGCAACATATTCCCAGTCAGTAAGCTCAGCAGCCGAGCCGTTTTCAAAAATTACTGTTGGAGAACCGGAACCATAAGTTTCGTAATAAAGCCGATAACCTCCGACATCAACATAGCCACCGGGATCATTTGTCTTTTGGCCGCAGCCCCCAAGAACAAATATGAGCAGGAGTGTAACAGGCAAATATTTATTAACAAGGGAAATTATGCGGCAAGGCCGCTCTCCCAAACCTTTCCAACTTGAAAATCTGACTTGAAACACGTGATCAAGCAACATCGCGCCCCCAGAGCAGTCATAAGCAAGTGCAATGATAATGTGTTGTAATTTAGCATATATGGCAGAAAATTGAAATGCTTGAGTACAGGAAGCAGTCAATGCTCTATCTACCTACAAGTCCTCACTCCCATTGTGCATTAAGGGGTAAGGATTACTGGTTGAAAGCAGTAACACTTGCACAATCAGCAAAAA
>CAINFV010000181.1 GCA_903848235.1 Chlamydiia bacterium
CAAGCTCTCCAAAGATCTTGAAAATCGGTGAATCTGCAGCAAGTTTGATGGTCATGTCTACCCCTATAGAAAAAATCAGGGATACACAGCACACCTAGACGTAGGTATTTGTCAATTTATTCTTCATGCAATCGCCCTGGCGCCAACAATGACCCGATTGTTTCTAAACTGTGTCCTTGGAAATGAGCTTTACTTTTCTGAAGCACGCCAGACCATTTTTTGCTTTCCATGGCTTCGAATATTGGATTTTTTCTTGATGTTTTCATCACAATATATAGGCGCCCGCCGGGCTTTAGAGCTGCGAATATTTTTTTAAGAGCTCCGAGCTGATCCTCAATCCAGTGAAAGGCCTCAAAACTTATCGCCCTGTCAAATTTGTCTTTCATATCAAACTTGGTAGCATCAATCCGCTCAAATGATACGTTAGGAACATCGCAATACGATTTTTGAGCTTCGCGGATCATGTTTGCAGAGATATCGATACCTAGGACATTGCCCTTGGGAACGCGCTTTGCTATTTCGATGGTAAGTCGTCCCTCGCCGCATCCGACGTCAAGGACTCTTTCATCTTCTTTGAATTGCATCGAATCGAGGACGCTTATCCCTAACTGAAATTGGTTGCCAGAATTTTTTTTATAATATTCTGCATTCCAACGATCTACTGCTGAAGTGAATCCCACTCTTCCTCCTTTGAAGGTGGCTCGCAACGGCCCCCTAGATGGCGCGCAAGAAAATCTTCTGTTGCGGCGGCAAGACGGAGCACATTCTCAGGTCGACGAATGTCATGCCCTCCATTTGGAAAAACAAGATACTCAACTGGAAGCAACGTTTTTCTCATAGCAGCGACAATTTAATCACTTTCAGACTTCTTGACACGAGGATCATTAGTTCCTTGAACAATAAAGAGGGGCTTTTTTATTTGTTCCACTTGACACATTGGGGATCGAGAGAATAAAAAACCCTCTCCGTCTTTGGATTACCGACCATTTCGTGCCAGCGAGCAATCTTAGAGGCGGAGTACGAGGGCATAGACTCAAGCAACGTTACGAGATTGGAAGGGCCACAGAAATCCACTCCACAGCAAAATTCATTTGGAGTGAAGCTTAGGCCAACGAGTGTGGCGTATCCTCCATAACTGCCTCCATGAATCGCGACTTTATCGGGATCGGCTATTCCTTGTTCAATAACCCAGTTCTTTCCATCAAGGAGATCTGTTTGCATCTTTCCGCCCCACTCACGATTACCGGCATTCAAGTACTTTTTCCCATATCCGATAGATCCTCGATAGTTGATTTGGAGCACGGCATAGCCCCGATTAGCAAAAAGCTAAACAGCTGGCTGAAAGCCCCAAGAATCTCGCTCCCATGGCCCACCATGGACGAATACAATCACTGGGAGATGTTTGGGGTCTTTACCAACAGGCAGGGTCAGATACCCAAATAATTGCATGCCGTCTCGTGCTTGAAAGGCAATTGGTGTCATCGCGCTAAATGTGTAGCGTTCAAGATCTGACCTTGTGCTAAAGAGCAACTCCATCTTTTTTGTTTTGCGATGGTAGAGATAAAAACGATGAGGATGTTGATCTGAGATCAAAGAAATGACCCAATTTTGATTGCTAAGATCTCGGCTGACTATGTCAAATGTTCCTTCTTTACAAAGTACGCAGAGTTCTTCAAAGTCCGAAATTAATTGGGCATCGAGAGGGATCCACTCAAGTGGGGTGAGACAAACGCTCGTTCCTCGCGTCTGTCTTAGCTTGTGTTGTTACAGTTTTTACATCCAAATGTCTTAACCGAGATTTCTCTCGTCTTGTTGAGACAAGAACGAGCTGGACAAAATCGCTAAGACAGACGCGAGGAACGAGCGTTTGTCTCACCCCACCATGAGGCATACAAATTCATGTGTTGTCCAGGCTTTCTTGTTACAAAGTGCAACCAAACGTTCTTTTTCGGTCATACATGCGTCCAAAACACCCTGGAGCACAGGTTCGAATACTACGTTACTCATTGTCTCCTCCATGTATACGGCTCGAGATATATTGTACTAATTTTCTTGATCGTTCGGCCGTGTCCCTTTTTCGGACATATTTTCTAGCCGTTGTCGCGCGTGCTCAATGGCTTTATGTAGTTTTTCGCGAAGCACTTCTTTTGACGGGAGGGTCGTTAAGTATTCTGCGACGTGGATGCCAGATCTCCCCAACTCAAGGAGTTCGATCTGCTCTCTTTTTTTCCCAGCACACAAAATAAGTCCTATTGGTGATTCTTCTCCCTGACAGCGCTCATGCTTGTCAAGCCACCGTAGATACAGCTCCATTTGTCCCTTGTGTTCTGGCTTAAAGTTCCCCAGCTTGAGCTCGATAGCAACGAGCCTCATTAGCTTTCTGTGAAAAAAGAGAAGGTCCAAATGAAAGTCCTCATCGTCTATTGTGATGCGCTTTTGTCGGGCAAGAAAACAAAATCCACCCCCCAATTCCAGCAGGAACTGCTCCAATTCTCGCATGATAGCGTCCTCAAGGTCTCTTTCGAGGTAACGATCATTGAGGTTGAGAAATTCCAGAACGTACGGATCACGAAACACAAGGTCAGGAGTGAAGCGATCTTCAGAACGCAACGCCTCTAATTCAGCTCGAGCAACAGCTTCGGGCTGTTTAGAGAGCGCGGTCCGCTCATAAAGCATAGAATCAATTTTATTCCGCAAGGTCCGAACACTCCACCGTTCGACTCGACACATCTCAGCATAAAAATCGCGCTTTATGGGATCCTTGAGTGCAATAAGGGCAATGAAATGTGTCCAGCTCAATTGTCGTATCAGTGATACGACAATCTGCTCATCGGAAAAGACCTCGGAAAATTGTATCATCCGTCGCAAACTCTTCTCTGCAAAACCGTTCCCATAATCCATCGACAATTGTCGCGACACTGTGGCGACAATCTTTTGCCCATATTCTGCTCGCTCGTTTTGTAAAATTTCTTTACGGATACGATTTCCGACTTGCCAATACAACACTGTTAAACCAGCATTGATGGCGGTAGCTATGGATTGACGAGCTCCGTCGATCATTTGTCGGAGATCTCCAAGCAAATTTTCCGGAACAACGGATAAGACGAGGTCTTTTTTGGAATTAACAAGCGATTTTTTGGTCATAAGTTCGTCCCTTTAACAATTCGTTTTGAAATCTGTGCGCTGATTTTCTTCGTCACCTGCACGTCGAGGTGGATATAGCGCTGAAGCATTTCTAGGGTTCGATGACCCATGGCTGTGGCAAGTTCGAGGTTGGAAGCGCCTTGGCTGGCGGCAAGGGTGGCAAAGGTATGTCTCATGTCATGTGCTCGACAATTGTTGATTCCGGCCCGTTTTAGAGCCTCTTTCCAGGCTTTCTTAATATCGATTCGACCAAACGCTGTTTTGCTAGCAAAGACCAGAGGTTTTGCCTGATTTCGAGAGGTGAAAAGCCTTTTCAATTCATCAACGACAGGATCAGATAGAGAGATGCTTCGTGGTCTGCCATTCTTGGTTTCTCTCAGGAACGCCAGCTTATTGTCAAAATCGATGTCTCGCCATTCAAGGTTGAGTATTTCACCCTGGCGAGCCCCCGTAGTCAGCGATATGAGAACAATGCAATAGAGATAAAGAGAACGGCTTTGATGGCATGCTAAGAGTAAGTGAGAGATCTCGTCATCAGATAGAACACGATCGCGACCAGGATTTTCCTTGAGCCTCATCAGGTTCGCGCAAGGGCTGTCCTTTATCCATCGAAGCTGTTGTACTGCATAGCTGAAAAGGGCAGAGCGAGTGGCAAGGTAGCGATTTACGGTTGCAGCAGCACGCTGAACCCCTTTTGGAGTGGGAGTATTCAGCAAAAACTGCCGTTCTTTCCCAACAAGTTCTGCCGTGATATGAACAAGGGCAAAAGCCCCTAGGCGTGTCTTCCAGTAGGTAATGTGACGACGAGTATCGTTAGCCGAACGATGGTGCTCAAGAGAACCGTCACGAAGAAAACGATCGGCTAGATTAGAAAAGGTGTTATTAACGCTCTGTCTATCAAACTGATACTGACCCAGTCTGATTTGTCGTTCGATATCAGCCGCCCAGTCATCAGCTTCTTGCTTTCGCTCAAAGTGGTTACATACAGAAGGATGACCTTTGATCCTCACAACTGCACGCCAACAGGTTGTACAGTCTTCGTTTTTACGCTTATATACTGATGCCATTGCTCAAACCTCTAGTTTTTGGTTCGAGCGGTTGGTTGGCGTTGGTAAGATTGTTCTTCGTTGCACCGCCATTGCACCGCGAGGTTAATTTCTAGCTTGAGGATGGATATACCATCAAGCTAAATCATGCCCACAGCTATGTATGAAGAAGTGGGGCAAGTAGGGATTGAACCTACGACCGACGGATTATGAGTCCGCAGCTCTAACCGCTGAGCTATTGCCCCATGATGAAAATCACAATCTGGACATCTCTCGTACCATGGATACACCCTTTTCCTCAACCTTCAAAGATAGGGAACCTCTCTTTTATATAAAAAAACCAGACCCGCTCCCTCGACATGTATCCGTTGATCTCGCTATCCCTTGATTTATTTTATACCATGTCAATAAGATGGCCGCGCCCTGGTAAACACTCATCAAGATTCTACTGAGATAGTGATCTCAAGGCTCTTGAGAATAGAGAAAAGCATGAACGTTGGCTTCTCTCTTTTGCCTCCAGAGGCTTTCGGGGTTGGTTTGTTAAACGTGTACTAACCAAGAGGAATACAATATGAGCACTGTCCCACCAAGCACACCATCATTCTTTAGTTCAGCCCTAGCAAATATCGAAGCACCATTCACCGCAGTTCGCGATTTTGCGACACCTGCTGTGAACTTCATCGCTACAAGAGTCCAAAATATTTGGGACTTCATCCAACCGTATTTAGCCTCAGCCGCGAAATTCCTGACATCAAGACTCGGGGTTTCTCTCGAGCTGCTCGGCCTTTCTATTATTCCTCTGAAGCTGGCTGGAACCGTGGAGAATAAGATTCTCTCCGTAGCACTCCTCGCAGCGGGCATCCTCATCGCAGGGGCAGGCGGACTTTTCCTCGCTTCCTCAGGAGCCCTCCCCTCCTTCATCACAGATGTAACACGAATTGCCGCTGTCTAAAGCACACAACACCCTCTCTTATGTCCATTGCAAGAATAACGCAATGGACATGGGAGCGGGCATTCCTTAGACTCTCAAGGCTTTTGCAAAAGCCTCTCTCTTTAGCTTTTTATCAGACGTGGGGCGGCGCCAGGCGTCCAGTCCACAGAATATCTCCAACTCGGGGCCATGTACGGCTCTTCAATAGCTTCTATGCCACCAGTGGGCGTCTGACGCAAGGTAACCCGCGTTCCATCACGGACAGTGAGGGCAAAAAACCCGCGAATAGTGATATTACATGCCACAAGCTCTGACGCCCCCATCAGACGGATCGTGCAGGAAGAGTCACGAGCAACAGTTCTCGTCACATGGTCTGAGAGTGAAGACGAGAGTATCCCTTCGTTTTCGATGGAGACATTCTCCAATAATACCCTTCCAACATCAGGCCTAAAATGACGCCTGCCCTCCCTGTCGTTCCTTCCAACGACCTCCTCACACAGTATTCTGAATGTCCCTCGCACTGAAAGGTTTCGTGCAAAAAGTTCAGCTATTTCAAGTTCCAATTCTGCCCCTGCAAAGAGCCGGCCTCCAGAAAGCTTCTGGCCAATAACCTCCCAGAATGGACCTAATGCTGGATGAAAGAAAAAGGTAGCGTTCGGGCCTTGCTCTAAAAACTGCTCGAGCGACTGCGTAGAAGGAAGCTCAAACAAACAATTCTCGGAAAGCAGCTTCCTACATGCAACATACCAATCATACAGACAGGACTCCGGAGTCTCATAGGGAGACTGCCCAGGCGTGAGCAGTCTCTTCGTCACAGACATCACCTTCCCACGCTCATACAATGCCAAGAAGGTCGGCAGCTCTTTTGATAGCCCTGCCATCGCCAACGGCATCGACACAGGAACCTCCATCGCATCGGCGATGTTTTGCATCATAGACTCCAGGCGAGCGACAGGGCGCCGCACGCTCTGGCCCCCCTCAAGAATGTCAGCTTCACATTTTGCATTCACCACCATTCCTGGGATGGGAAGCTTCTTCAATGCTTTTGTCACTTCCTTCAGATTGGCGAAAAGGATATTCGTATTCGCAGGACAGGACCCTTCCATAAGATGAGGATTGACCTTCTGCAAAGCCCCGAATTTGGTGTATTCAATATTCGATATCCCAGCGCTCTTTGCTCGGCTCACAATAAGGACATTCAGCCCTTCAGCGAAGCCAGGATGGGAAGGGCAGGAGGTAAAACCAAATGCCTTCTTCTCATGGATCCCCATGCCAAGAAAAGAAAAAAGAGTGTGATCAAGACCTGCCAGAGGGTTATTGATTTGTCGAACAACAGCTGATGAGATGTTGCGATTGGCCAGCCATTCAAAAGCTCCTGCATCGTGAGCCAGCTTCCAGATGACACCATGGCCTCCAGGCTTCGCCATCAAGGTCAGAGGCTGTGTGCATACCCACTGGCCATCTGCTGCGACGACAGGGACTAAAGATTGCACAACATGGAATATCTGGTCTGAGGGCTTGCCAAACCAGGCATGTTCGCGGCAGAGCATCTCAATCTGCACGTCATTGTTCTTCTCCTTCGAGGTCATCAGCAAGATAGGAACAGAAATCTGCTTTCCAAAAGCTCTGTAATGCCAGTATTCCAACGCTTCTAGATCGCGGAAAAGCCATTCCAAAAGGGTTCTTCCGCCAAACACAAGCCTGGCAACAGGAAGCGGTTCTTTGGTATCAGGGTCGATCAGTCGAAGTCGCTCGCCAGCACCACCAACAGTAAAGATCTGGGCAGACTCCCCTAAACGAGCTGTCCCTTCATAACAATATCGCCACACCTCTTGCGTCTTCTCGCGCATGTCACACAATGGGGGAGGGAAGAGGTCTGGGAATGATTCTTCCTTTCCTGAAGAGAGGAGATGCAACACCTGAACATAGTATCCTAAAAGCCCTCCTATAGGACTATAAAAGCGTTCTGTAGTAACCAACAAATCCAGAAGCTCTCTGATAGCATCGAGCCTATTATCAACCTTTTCTACCCCATTGAAAAGACGATCAAATTGCCCGAAGAGAACGACTAAAGAGAGGACAAAAGCCTCTTCTAACCCACTTTGAGACAGGATATACACCACATCTGGATACCTCCCAAAAGCCTCCTGCACTCGTGAGTCTTTCTGCATCCACTCTAACTTTTCATCCATGCTCTGAAAACGCGATAGTGAGGAGCGAAGAGCTTCTACGTTCTTCACTGTATTGAACAGACGTGACCTCGTCACCTGCTCTACAACATTAAATGGATGCGCCGTCATCTTTTCTTCATCACCTCTGCTCTTTTTAGCCCAACCCGTCTTCAATCCACACAAACATCCCCCGTCTTGTACACCTCTATTTTCTATGTTTCCCAGAGGAAAATAGACGGGTATCCTTGGAGGGTGTACATTTCTTCGTGTCTTAAAAAGGGGCAAAATCTGCATACTCCCCTAGAGGATACACAGGTTACCGGCCAGACGGAAGAGCAGAATCTTTCTGTTTGGACAAGAACATGAAAATCTGTGTTGAAGATATTTCATGTGACGGTTATCAAAAACAGTACGTATTTGAGTGTTACCCCAACATCGCAAGGAGAACGAAAATGAAAAAGCAATCCGCTTTGATGAGACCTGTTCAAGTAAGTGATGCCCTGGCAGAGATCGTCGGCAAAGGGCCAATGCCACGCACCGAAGTAACGAAAAAACTTTGGGACTATATCAAAAAGAATAAGCTCCAAGATGCCAAAGCAAAACGTCAAATCAACCCAGATCAAAAATTGGGTCGAGTCATTGGCACGCAACAAATCGACATGTTCCAAATGACGAAAAAAGTTTCGTCACATCTGAAAGAAGCCGGCAAATAACCTCTAGTTTGCTCTTCATAAAAAGCCCCCCTTTTCTAAGTGGGGCTTTTTCACATTGAGATTTTTCTCTTTTCTCTTCCATGATCAGACTCTAACTTAAAGTAGGCAGCGTGAGCATAGCAACACCTCGAAAATCATGGTTTGAATGGCTTTTTGATGCTCTCTGTATAGCGTCTATCGTCGGTATCTACCCTAGGTTCATCGAACCTCGGCTTATCGTCACTTCCCGCCGTCGCCTGTTTTTGCCTACTCTCCCCCCCTCTCTTAACGGGATGAAAGTACTACTGCTATCAGACCTCCATATCAACCACTATTCTTCTCCCGGAACTCTCCTTCGCCTGCAAAAGACAGTGGCACGCCTCTCGCCAGACATCATCCTCTTCGCAGGAGACCTCCTCACCTATTCCCAGCTTCCACGAGCAGACCTCGCCTCAACGCTTTTCAACAATCTCAAAGCCCCCTTCGGCATTTTTGCCTGTCTTGGCAACCATGACTACAAGGAATACTCCACACTCGACTCTTCGGGGGAGGCCGTCAGCGGCTATCCCAATGGCCACCCCCTTCTCCAAGGGATAAAACGTCTCTTTGGCGCCCCTCGTTCCTCCCGGCAACACCCTCTCACCGAGCCACTCCCTCTCAACCGCGAACTCCTTCGTTTCTACTCCGACCATAACGTCACTGTCCTAGACAACGAAACGGTACACATAGGACACGGCAGCCAACGTATTAACCTCACTGGACTCGGAGATATCACGGCAGGACACCTCTCTCCAGCAACTGCCTTCAAGGGCTATGACCTCCGCCTACCAGGAATCGTCTTCGCCCACAGCCCCGACGCCTACGCTCAACTATCCTACTTCCCCGGAGACCTCTTTCTCTTCGGCCACACCCACGGAGGGCAGGTAAACATCCCCTTTTTCTGGGAACGCATCACCCCACTCCTCGACAAATCCCTAAAAAGCGGCCTCTACCACCGCGAAGGGCGTACCATCTTTGTCACACGCGGCATTGGCGCTACCTTTCCATTTCGTCTCTTCGCCCCCCCTCAGATCGTTCTCTTAGAACTGTTCCGCGGCGGCGTCCTCCGCTCCAATGCTCTCTCCTCCTCTCTCTTCGAAATAGCGCCCGCAACCCCCTCTTTTGCCACTCACCGCATCACCCCCAACGAAGAGCCTCTCCCATGAAATCCTTCCTCACAGAAGAAGAACATATCCCTTTGATCAACGAGGGTGCTGAGGGTAACGGTCTGCGCCCTATCACCACAACGTACCGAATGGTCATAGCGTATGATGGAACGGAGTTTTCCGGGTGGCAGGTGCAGGTGAGCGATGTGTCTATCCAGGGGCTTATCGAAGAGGGGCTGAAAACTATCACTCATGAAGAGGCGCGGGTGATAGGTGCTGGGAGAACGGATGCTGGTGTTCATGCCTTAGGGCAGACAGCCCATGTCCGGCTAGAGAAGGATGTTGATTGTGAAGCGTTAAAGAGGTCGTTGAACGGGCTGCTGCCTCCTGCCATTCGCATTCTCGAAGTCTGTCGAGCTCCTGAGATATTCCACGCTCAGAGATCTGCTATTGGCAAAGAATACCACTATCACATCTGTTTAAAAGATATCGTCCTTCCTTTTGATAGACCGTATATATGGCACTGTCGCCGGCATGTCGATTGCGATCTGCTTGAAAGGGCCGCACAGTGTTTTGTCGGAGAACATGACTTCTTGGCGTTTGCCAATACCCCAGGACGTGGATGTGCGAAAAAGACCTCTGTGCGAATTATTCGGAGGCTTGACGTCATACGAACAGAGAATGGCGTACGCCTTGAATTTGAGGGAAATGGCTTTCTCTACAAGATGGTCCGCAATATCACCGGCATGTTGATCAGTGTTGCCAGTTCAAAACGATCTATCGATGATATTGAAGCGGTGTTCAGGTCAAAAAATAGAAAGCTCGCGGAACCCGCCGCTCCTGCGCAAGGGCTCTTCATGATACGCGTCTTTTACCCAGATTGGGTTTTTAAGAAAAATTAATCTTCTTCATTAAGAAAAACAATATTTATTACTAATATTTCATAATTAATAATTTTTAGGAATTGTACATGAGTTTTTCACACATCCCAAAAAAAGGCTCTTTGACACCCGCTGCATTAGCTAACAGTCTCGATACCGAATCCCCCCCAATCATTGGAGCATGTTTTGATGCGCTGCCTCTCATTCTCTCATATGTCGGGACAACCGAAGTAGGGTCTGTCTGCCGCGCTTTCAAGACCGCTCTCTCGTATACCCGGCACGAACAAGCGGTGAATCTTTTCGACCTAGAATCTTCAACCCATCTTCTTTCAGCCCTGGAAATTTCATACCCGATACAGACAACTTCTTCCACTGCCAATCGATATTTACACACACTGACGAGGAAGCTCGACGAGCTACGAAGAAAGATTCCAGGACTTTCTCCTTCGTTTCCAGCAAGCGCTTCTCTTATTCTAGAGCAGAGGCTATTAGAGCCTTTTCTTCGACAGGCTCTTCAGGCAGCTCTTACTCGTATATGTACAGAAAGTAATCTGCAGAAACTTCTGACCAACTTTGGGCTTCCCTGTTCAAAGACCATCGATTGTGCAGATAGCACAACCTTTTTCCCCTCATTACGCTCTCTTATCAACCGTTTCCGAGCAACTCTCCCTGAAGATGAACGACAGCTCTATCCTGAAACTGCTGCTATGCTCTTCGACGAAAGGGCCTTATGGATATTTTTTCAACACGCGTATCAACATAATTTTGTGAACTGTTTTGCACGTGTCGTTGACTATCCAGAAGGTGCAAATTTAGATGAAAAGATAGACATAGCGCAAAGATGGCTCCATAGTGAAGAAGCACAAAGTTGTGAGGAGCTGGACTGCTCGGGACAAGGCCTCACCTGCCTTCCATGGCAAGTCTCCCAGCTCTCTCACCTGAAAAAACTGAATGCACATGACAATCAACTCACCACCCTGCCTACAGAGCTCTCAGAACTCCACGAGCTTAGAATAGCCGTTCTTCATGGGAATGCTTTTGACAAAATCCCCGATGTTCTTTGCGAAATATCGACACTCGAGCAGCTTTTTCTCTCTGAGAATAAAATCAATAGTTGCAGTGAGAATATTCAACGCCTTACCCATCTTGCGTCTATAGACCTTTCCTCAAACAACCTCTCATCGCTTCCAGAGGCATTCTTCAACCTCTTTAGTCTCCAAGAACTTGATCTTTCAGGAAATCCACTATCAAAGCTATCGCCGAATATAGTGAACCTTCGACAGCTGAAGGTGCTCAAAGCCCTCAATAATCACCTCACCTACCTTCCTTACAGTATCGGAGATATGCCGCATCTGGAATACTTAAACGTCAACTACAACAATCTTCAATCCCTACCTGCTTCTTTGGGAAACGCGACCAATCTCCGCGTCCTTTGTGCTGTAAAAAACAATCTTGCCACTCTTCCCGAAAGCCTCTGCCAATGTCTGCAGCTGTCGGTACTGGATGTCAGCGAGAATGCCCTTGAAACGTTGCCTGAAGAGATAGGGAGGCTAGAACGGCTCTCCGTACTGTGCATCACCGAAAACAAACTGACAGAGCTCCCTCTGTCTCTGTGCCGGCTCTCCAATCTTCAACATCTGTATGCATCTGGTAATCACATCGAAGCTTTGCCAGAAGACATCGAGTTCCTCAGCTCTCTGCGCACTCTTAATATTGCCGACAATCAGATCACCGTTTTTCCACCAAGCCTTTTCTACCTACCACAGCTGCGTTCTCTGAATCTCAGCTATAATCTCGTAGACCATCTGCCTGATGAAATCCCCCACGGCTCCCATCTCATCGAGGTAAACCTCTTCCATAACCTCCTACAAGATGTCCCCGAAGCTCTTTACCGGCTATCACATCTTGATACTCTCAAGCTCGGCGACAACCAGCTATCTGCGCTGCCAGATCGTTTCTCTGATTGCAGAAGCCTCCGCTATCTCGACCTCAGCGCCAATCTATTCGAGACTATTCCCAGCGCACTGTGTGCACTTAGAAATCTAAAATTTCTCAATATATCGGAGAACTCCTTCTCTGAGCTGCCAGATCTAAGCCTCGCCACTCGATTGAAAACCCTCTATATAGAAAACAATATCATCCAAGAGTTCCCTGAATGGCTTACCGCTCTTCCCAACCTAGAGAATATATTCGCATCTCAAAACAGGATAGAAACAGTTCCTCAGTCCATTGGAGGCATGCGAAATCTTCGGAAACTTTTTTTAGATCAAAATCCTCTCCGCAATCTACCACAGGAACTTCGTCAAGTGGCGACATTAGAAATCCTGGACATAAGCAGGACCCGTCTTGCAAGACATCTTTCGTGGTGGCTAGAAGATCTTCGAAGGCATGGAAAGGTTGTGTCAGCAATCTAGTCTGAGAGCTTACAGCTCAGAAAAAGAGGCGATGACACTCAACCCTTTTTGCTGGCAATAGCCCCGTGCTGCTGTGTCATGGCCGTTCACAAGGATGGGCTGCACGCCGGCGGCAAGCAGCGAATCAATCCCTCGAACGGTATCCTCAAATCCTATAGCACGTCCTGGAGCAACCTTCAGGATGTCACAGGCAGCACGGTACCCGTCAGGAGCTGGCTTTGGAGCCTCATACATCTCACGAGCAACCCACTGTGTAATGAGCGAAAAAACAGGATGGGACGCCTGTACCGTCTTTACGATTTTTGTCGATGAATGGGTCACCACAACCATCGGCTTCTGGAGAGTGGCAAGTCGTGACAAACACTGTTCAACCCCTTGCATCAGAGGAATGGGCGATGAGGCAAGAAGCTCTAAGAATTTTTCTTTTTTGATGGCATAGAGCTCATCCCACTTCCTTCCAAAAAACAGCTGTGGCATCTCTCGTTGTATACGACGCGCAATTCCGTCTGCAGAGCCTCCTGCAACCTGAAGATATGTCCGAAAATCCCAATCCAACGTATACCCGAATACCTGGCACATCTTTTGATAGGCTTTCCAATGAAGTATCTCTGTATCCACTAGAAGGCCGTCTAAGTCAAAAAGGAAGAGGTCAATCTCTTCGAAGGTTCGCATGAAAAACTCCATACCGTGTAGAGTGATAGTTCACATATCTTTCTAAAATGGCAGTTGCCTTATGACACGCATCTTTGGTGCTGTTCTTCTTATCATTGTCTCATGTTGCCTTGGGATGGCGGCTTCAAAAAAGCTCATCCGTCGCCAACATCGATCTCCTCTTGCCTCGTGCCCTATCTCACGAGCTCTTGACGCACCTTCCATCCTTCCTTCGGCCCTGAAAACGGAGGCGCTCCCCGCTTATCCTTGGGAAGGGAATCGAGGAGGGAGGATTTCACCTATTACCAAAGAGTATTTTCGATGTAAGGGCTCTTCACTGAACCCTCCAATCCCTATCATCAGCGATGGAAAAGTCCTTGAAAACCTCTTTGACTGCCACGGGGCGGACTCGCACAGCCTCCCCATTCGACATGAGAAAGAATTTATCTATCCCATTCTGCTCGAGCTGGTGAATGAAATCCAAGCTTCTACTGAAAAACCTGTCATCATTACTTCCGGTCATCGATGCCCAGCCCATAATCGCTATGTGGATCTGTCGCCTAAAAACCAAGCGTCCAAACATCTTATAGGCGCTGAAGTCTCTTTTTACGTTGCACAACTCGAGCGCAATCCCGAAGTTGTCCTCAATGCCATCTTTGCCTTCTACCGATCAAACCCTCGATACGCCGCTGTTGGAAAAGCATACACTGAGTTTGTGAGGTATGACAAGGATGTTGATATATCGACAAAGCCATGGATCAACAAAGAGATCTTCATCAAGCTCTATCTACCCACCGAGGGGAGGAATGGCGACAACCGTCATCCATTTCCCTATTTCTCAATCCAGGTGAGGTTCGACAAAGACACGAATATGCCCGTCGCCTATTCTCCCGCTGACGCCCAGCATTTCTTACGCCGGTAACCGGAGGATCAACAGGTCCATAGCGGGGACCCTCAAGAAGATGGCCCCCAACAGAAGAAAGCCTCTCGTCTATTTCCAGGCTCGAATAAGCGCCGGCACCCCTTGTCGCTGAAAGCGATCATTATAGTCGCTATCAGGAATAGTTTTCGCAACTTCAAGAATAATCTGTAAAATATGCTGATCCTCGTCTCTCATAGGCGCCGAAGGACCCTGTCCCGCCTTATTCCCGAGAAACACCTCTGCTATCATCGGCAATAATCGAAGATTGAGCCTCTCGCCATCAAAATCCAATAACTCACCAATATTTTCAAGAAACGCTCCCCTACATGCCATCTTCTCTGACATCGCGCCTTTTCTCTGTGCTTGACGGCTCGCAGTACTAATAGCCGTCATCTTCGCATTCTCTATCTTCCTTCGAACAGCTTCTTCAATAACTCCGCAACCGAAAGAAAAATCAATCATCACAAGCTCGGAAACCTCTATGTGCGGAGATAGATTTTCCAGGAAAATGACATTCGCAACAATCCTACTGGCCTCCTCAACTCCAACCGCTGGCCCTTGTCCCCCTCGTGGAATCATTTTGTTTAGGAGAGGCAGCAGTATCTCTTGTACAAACCTTGCATCCCCTGGACGCTGTTTTAATAACTCAAGCAGGCCGCTTATATCATCCATCACTGCTTGATATGCAGGTAAGGGAATCTGTTTTTTGAAGATCGATAGCCCTGCCAGAAGTGTTGCGGCTGGTTCTGCCGAATGT
The DNA here is from genome assembly GCA_903848235.1 of Chlamydiia bacterium. GTDB lineage: Bacteria > Chlamydiota > Chlamydiia > Chlamydiales > FEN-1388 > CAINFV01. The sequence goes on from CAINFV010000181.1 coordinate 14,755, forward strand.
CCGACAACATCGAGAAAAACATTTAACACGCTCTCCTGGGCATATGATGGCGATATGGCAGGCGCCAGCACTTTCTTAGGAACGATAGCCTCTAGAAGAGGAATGAGATATTTTTGTACTAGATCGGCCCTCTCCATCACTATGGGGAGCAGCGCTTTCAAATCATCGACAACAGGCCCATATTCTGTTCTGCTCAGAAACGACTCGAGGAACGGAAGCGCCCTGGCCAAAACAAGTGCAGGTTTGTCTGATTGCTTGGCGCTTGCCAAAATATGATGGAAAAACAGATGGAAATCACGTTGTTCATTTCCCGTTCGAAATGTGTTCGGACGAACAGAAAACACGTCTGAGATAGGAAGGCCAGATGCTACGACAGTCGCAAAAGTCGCAAGTCCGGGGAGGCTATCTTTTTGAGGAGACGCCATGCCGACGCCAGAATATAATCTCGTTTGGCTCTCTATCCAATCTCCCAAACCAAAATCCACGGCAGGCCAGTTGCCAAAAATATCCAACAGCGGTTTGAGAACCAGAAAACAGACATCTTCATCTCTCTTTTTATTCCCTTCGATCACTGAGATAAATTGTTGTACTCGTTCAATCAAACTAATTCGCGCAGGAATAGACCCACTCTTCGATCTCAAAAGCGTTAAACAATCTCTCATTGGGACTAGGGGATAGTCCACCAACGACAAACTGCGTAAGAAGAGGGGAATAAACCGTTTGAGCTTCGCGTCTTCAGGAATTCCACTTCCATACCCTTTTTGGAAGAGCTCGTAGATCCTCTCTGCCGTGGCGCCTTTTGTCAATAGCACACTCATCCCGCGTTGGATCTGCTCATCTACATCAGGTGTTGCTTCCTCATCAGGAAGGGCGTATGAAAACACCTCTTCAACAAGCTCCTCGGATTTTTTTAGTGTGGGCTGTTCGACTGCTGCATCAACAATGTCAGTGATATCTTGAAGGGCTGCCTGTGTTTGAAAGAGATTTTGTTTCGCAACCGCTTGTACAGCCCTTGTCCGTGTTGAAGGAGGGGCCCCGACCATGTGCGCCGAGATTCGAGCAGCTTGTTGCGGCTTTGCGGCCCTTGCTAACACAGCGTGTACGTTGATTTCTATAGCACGTTTTTCCGTCCCTACGGCCTGTGGCATTTGGACACATGTAGAGAAATACCGTCTACGAATCCCCGCCATCACCTTATCATCTTCCAAGACCTCAGCAACTCTTGAGGCAGAAAAGTCACCTAATCCCCTCATAAAATTGTAGTAATCGCCCCAGGACATTTGCCCTGTTGTCAAATACTCTAGTGCCGGAACTCCATTGATCGTCACTCGTTTAAAACCGCCCCATATCGAAGGCTGTCCAGTTGTCAAAGCCGAATAGGTAACGCTATATGGATCCGTTTTTGGGTCAAAACTACCTGTTGATGTAGACATACTTCCCCCTCTTTGGTCTTCCCCCCATACGTACCATGGAAAATTTTAAAATACACCATAAATGATGCTGCACTGAGTATCTCTTTGCACTTTAGGTAATCGTCTCTTGCGTCAAACAGTAAAAAAATACTAGCCTTTCAAAAAAAACGGAGCATACATATGTCCGCCATTGTGCAAATGGTTCTTGTGCTTGTAGGGTGTCTCTGCGCATCACTGTCTGCCGATATTGCTGTTGTGTCAGATTACTACTGCGATTCTCTAGGCCTTGACGAGATGAAAGAAGGTGCAGATATTGAAAAATTTCACTCATGGCAATACCTGCAATATCTTCTACAACAGCGTGGCGAGACGCTTGTCCTCAACAACCTCCACGACGATGAAAAAGACCGGCTGCTCGCTCCTTCGACAACCGCCGTCATCTTTAACAATCCTCCCTGGTGGTCAGGCAGAGATCTCTCTTCGCTATTATCCTCTATAAAAGCAAAAAAAATTCTTATCTGCTGGGAGCCTCCGACCGTGTTACCGCAGATGTACAACGACCAGGTCCTTTCTCTTTTCGATGCCGTTCTTATCTGGGACTCCACACGACAAGATAACACTCGCGTATTCCCCATTCTCTATTCATGCCTTCGCCCAATGCAGAAGACGCTAAAACCTTTTTCAGAACGCCGACTTCTCACTCAAGTTTCACGCAACAAACACTTTCCCGGACCTCATGAGTTATACACACTTCGAAAGTCGATCAACGAGTACTTCGAAGCCCACCCCGATCTTGATTTTACCTTTTACGGACAGATGTGGAACCCCGCGTTGTATCAAAAGTGCGGCGGAGAAGTGGGTGACAAAATTGCCACCCTGCAAAATTTTAAGTTTTGTATTTGTTTTGAAAACACTGACCAAATACGCGGATACATCACGGAGAAGATATTCGATTGTTTTGCCGCTGGGACGGTGCCTGTCTACTACGGAGCTTCAGATATCTCGGATTACATTCCGAAAAACTGCTACATCGCGTGGCAAGACTTTGGCGCGATAGAAAAAGTCTATGAACACCTAATGACGATCAAAGAAGATGAATATCTTCAATATCTTAAGAACATACGGTCCTTCATCGATTCCGAAGCAGGACAGCAATTTTCAAGCCATGCTTTTGCACTGAATATCATCAGGGCTCTCGACTATGGGAAAATGCCAGAGGGGGAGAAGAACACGGTTGCGGCCAAAAAGACTTGAACTTTCACTGGGTTACCCCAACTAGAACCTGAATCTAGCGCGTCTACCAATTCCGCCATGACCGCATGCAACTCTATGGCTTTACAAAGACGAAACGGAATTGTATGAGCATCAACCCCTTTTTGCCAAGGGTTTAGCCCGAGTTTCGGCCCTCCTGAAGAAAATGTCCCAAAGGCTCTCTACTTCTGAAGTCCCTTCTTCAAAAAGGCAATCGCCTCTTCTTTGGTGCGAGCATTCCCATACTGATCCTTATGTGCAGCAAGATAGGCCACCAGCTGCTCATCTTCACCTCTCTTTATGTTAGCCTTCAAACAATGCTCAAGGGCATGGATCGCTTTTTCTTGCCGGCTACCAGAGATAATCCTTGGGTTGACAGCAACCTCAAACAGCCAAAAACGCTCAAGTAACGGAAGCTCACGTGTGATACGTTCGAGATCCTCTAGGTCCTGCGCGCCAAGCTTTTCAGAAGCGCCGCCGAGTGCTTTCACCCAGGCATGAAAAGCTCGCTCATCCGTATTCAAACTTCCTGCTGGCTCGCATGATACTAAGGAGCCTTCTGCATCAACATTTTTGATGAGATAACGAATATCCTTATCGAGTCTCTTCCCCTTGCCTACTGTCACCCATGACTCTCGTACGTCAAGCCACTCCGGACGGGCAGGAGATCCACCTCGCACTTCTGCTGCCACATCTTCCACAGGTCGAGCCTCAGGAACGGCTAGACGTGGCGCAGGAGGCGCTACACCACTCGGAAGCACTGGCTGCGGCAGCCCTTGTTTCGGTGCTTCGACAGAGGCCTCAGTTGTTACAGGGTTTTTTTTCACTGCATTTTCAGCATCTGCAAAAGCGACAACATCCTTCATGACTTCATCTCTAAATGCAGCGAAAGTGGTAAATTTCTTCCCCCCTTTCAAACCAAAACTCCCAGGAATTGACTTAGAATCTATCTCGAGATCAAGAATTCGGCTCTCTTTCTCTTTATTACATATCACAAGATGATAGCGATGTTGATCTTTGCTCTTGAAGATGCATCCTACGGGCTTCTTGAGAAATGTAGCATCTTTCTGCATAGCCTCAACAAGCGGTTGTACATCAGCAATCGCGCCTTGAAAATACTTATACAAAAACACCGCTGTAAACAACCCGGCGAGCTTCTTCAACACCACCTTCCCTGTGCCAACTCCACTTGACTCGATTTCATGCTCTACAGCTTGGTGCCGCTCAAACCGTTGACGTATTTGTACGTGACTGTACGCGGGATCTATGCCAAGTTCTGAAGAACATGCCAGAATAAATTTCTCAATGGTGTCAAAGGCCTGTCCTCCCTCTTGAAATGCCCAATGGCCGTCGACAAAAACCAGCGGAAGAGGGATTTCCTGCACCTCACCTTCCGGCATCCATACTTTGATGCCATACTTGTTCTCTATGCTTACGCCACTCACACGTGGTTCCTGCCTAGAAACGCGATCCCACATCTTCCCGCCAGCGTTCACTATCGCCCCCAGGACGCCGCTTCCTTTTTCTTCTACACCCCTTGGCGCTATCCACCATGCCTGAGGAAGTTCTATCCGATGACTCATCGTACTGATTTGGTTTGATGGGTCATCTCGAACATACAATGGATTCTCATGGATTTTATCATGGACAAAATCATGCAATTGATCGGCCATAAGGAGGAGCGTCTGTGCGGAGACAAGTCCCGTTTTCGAACAACCAATCTCACCTTGCAGAAGCATCTCTAAAGAGAGATATGGGTCTTTCCCAGATACCGTAAACTTTCCTGGGTTGCTCATAATGTCAATAACGACATCGTGTTCTTTTTCTCCATCCCACCAGTGGATTGTTATTGTACGATCTTGGATATCTCGTAAAAGATAAGCATTTTTTGCATTTTTACCTAAGGAACGCACAAGGGAAGAAAACTCGCTAAGGCCCAATGTTGGTGCTTCAAGCCCCATGATTTCCTCACGTTGAGGCCCCACCTGTTTTTGGATTTCTTCAAATTCCACAGGGAAAAGAACATCGCTAACCCCCAATCCCACCTCTAAGGCACCTTTCACGCTATTTTGGGCTTCTTGGGGCCATAGAATAATATCCCCCCCCTTGTCTATATCTCGGGAAAGGATAATCTTCCCAGGCTCTGATGTGAAATCAAGGGGAAATGTAGAAACACCACCTTCCTTCAATACCGTCAGAAAGAACTTCCCTTCAGCGTCCTTCCATGGTCGGCATGGCGTCATCCCCTCCTGCACAAGCCCTTTCATCGATGAGGAAGCAGCTATCGTTTCTTCTGCAGCCTCTTGCGTTAAGGCCGGGACTTCACCCCCAACAGCCCGCGCAAACTCAGCTATTGCTTCCGTCGCTTCACAGTGACGCTTTTCTGCTATTGGAAGCGCATAGTTAATATGGCAAAGATGCTGGTCATGAAATATTGCCGCGTTAATCTGCTTTTGAAGCTCATCGAATGTAGATGCGCTATACTCTATCTCCTCAATCTTCACTCTGAAAAGCCTCTTGTTATCATCGATCACAAGAGCCACCGCATTCCCGCTCTCACCTACCCCAATCCGAAGAGAAGCCTTCTCTTTTTCTCCTGCCTGCTCTCCGGGAGAGACAAACATATACGTCAAAGACACCTCTGAAGAAGGCATCCACGTCTTTAGAAGTCCTCCATGAAGCGCCATAGCTGCCTCATCAGCAATCAGTTTTTGATCCAGCTTCTGTTTTTCTGCTGCCCATAGAACATTCATGATAAATGTATCATCCGAGACCTCGACTCCAAAGAGCTCGTTGATGCTCTTGGCAGTCGTTGCTTCTGTTATCTTCACTTCCTTTTGCGGCTGTCCTTTCTGACAAAAGACATAGGCATCAACATTCTTCTTTCGAATATACCAAGACCCTTCAGGAAGCTCTGAAGGAAGTGAAGAGAGGGCTTTTTCATTCAATTCCTTCATGAGCAGTGCCCGATTCACTTGTGCTTCTTCAACCCCTTCACGAACATCATCTATTCTCTCACCCAATTCCTTCCACGTAGAAGCTTGTACAACCTTCCCTTCAACCGTTCCTCGAAGATCCCCTTGCTCTGTCACTTCTACAACCGCCGTCGGCTGAGAGGGTTCTACTTTTTTCTCTGCCAACGTAATGGCAACCCCATGTTTTTTAGAAAAGTCTAGAGGAAGGGTCTTTGCAAATTCCTTCGTCATCGCCACATGCACATCGGCCGAAATCTTTTGAACGTCGACTGGTGTTGTAGAAATTTCCACGTATCGTGTTCTGGTAAAAAAACCGAAAAATTTCTTTACACTGATCACAGCTTTCTGCCAAAAAGAGAGTCCTGCCGGATACTCATGAATATGAAACTTAGATCTGGTCTCTTCAAGGAGCGCTGTTGCGGATGTAATGACTCCAGATGCCTTCTTGACTTCGGCCTGCTCTTCTTTCTCGCCAAGCCCCTTGTCTGCCACTTTCTGCATACGCGCTACGACATCATACACCCCTGCTTCAAGATCTGATAACGCGCGTGAAAAGAGACGGAGGTTTTTAGAAGGACCTCGCCGTAGACATTCACACAGAGAGGAATCCTCATTTGGATTCACCATTTTTTGTAACTGTTCCGTCGCAGCATGAAGTTCTCCAACCATTATCCCTGTCATACAAAGGTCCTCCCTCATCAACGTGATTATAGCCTTTGATCGCACTGCATTGAAAAAAACCTTCCGTGCAACCATAGGCCTGGCTCTTCCATCACAAAACAGTAAAATATTTTTTTTTGCAAGGCCTAACACTACTGTTGCGCAATTCAAACCTACGTAGCAAATAGGTAACAACGTGGGTCTGAGTTTGAAATGATCCCTTCTTTCAGGTATATTCAGATCAGTATGCCCAAACAAGTTGAAAAATTGGGAATTTGCCACTTGCCACCCTCCCTCCCCCACAATCTCGCCATAAGGGATCTGTAGCTTTAGGAGTCGGGCGAATTGAGTTTATAATCATGCACGCAACAAGGGACTTTGGACCGTGGAGTTTCGTTACGACCCTTCGCTCATTCGCAATTTTTCTATTATCGCTCATATTGACCACGGAAAGTCGACATTAGCAGACCGTTTTTTGGAATTTACGGGGACCATATCTAAGCGAGAGATGCAAGACCAGGTCCTCGATGCTATGGATTTAGAACGCGAACGGGGCATCACTATCAAAGCTCATCCTGTTCGCATGCTCTATCAAGCCAAAGATGGTCGCATCTTTCAGATGAACCTCATCGACACCCCAGGCCACGTTGATTTTTCCTATGAAGTCTCGCGTTCTCTTTCTGCATGCGAAGGCGCAATTCTCGTCGTTGATGCTGGCCAGGGACTCCAAGCACAAAGTCTTGCCAATGTCCATTTGGCCATGGAGAGAAACCTCACCATCATCCCAGTTCTCAACAAGATCGACTTGCCAACGGCGGATGTTGATGGAACGCTCCAGCAGCTCGAAGACACGTTGGCAATGCCAAGGGAAGAGGTCATCCTATGCTCTGCCAAAACTGGCCTCGGAATTGAAGAGCTTCTCGAACGTATCATCGAAGTCATACCAGCTCCAAAAGTACCACTGCTTCCTGCCTTGACAAGTCTTGTCTTTGACTCTCGCTATGACCCCTACCGCGGGGTGTTAGTCTATGTACGTATCATCTCAGGGAAGATACGCAAAGGCGATTCTATACGCTTTATGGCCGCAGATGCGATATATGATGTGCTGGAGGTAGGCGTCTTCACCCCCGCACAACGTACTGTAGACTCTTTGTCAGCAGGAGAGGTGGGATACTTTGCTGCTAATATCAAGACCGTGGCTGATGTAAAGATTGGAGATACAGTCACAGGGGCTAAAGAGACATCGGCGGTTGCCTTGCCTGGCTTTAAAGTCATCAAACCCGTTGTCTTTGCCGGCATCTATCCTGTTGACTCTCAAGACTTTGAAGCCCTACGCGACGCGTTTTCAAAGCTGCGCCTGAATGACTCTGCTCTGTACGTAGAGCAAGAGAGCAGCACCGCCTTAGGCTTTGGTTTCCGCTGCGGCTTTTTAGGACTGCTGCACTTAGAAATTGTCTTCGAGCGCCTCCACCGAGAATTCAATCTTGACATCATCACAACATCGCCTTCTGTCATCTATCGATTTTCTCTACAAAATGGCACCGTTGTCGACGTTGACAACCCAGCCCGCTATCCTGATCCGGCAGCCATTTGCATGGTAGAAGAGCCCTATGTCATCTGTCACATACTGACGCCCCACGACTATCTAGGAAATGTGATGTCATTGACACTCGACAAACGGGGCACCTGTGTGAAAATGGAGACGCTGGATGCAAAGCGCCTTCTCCTCACCTATCGTCTTCCGCTCAACGAAATTGTCACGGACTTTGCTGACCGGCTCAAATCAATGACAAAAGGATATGCTTCGTTCGACTATTCCTTTGAGGAATATGAAAAGGGGGATATTGTAAAGCTTGAGATTCGAGTAAACGAGGAACCAGTAGACGCCTTTTCATGCCTTATACATAGGTCAAAGGCAGAAGCCAAGGGGCGCGCTATCTGTTCGAAGTTAGCAGAAGTGATTCCTATGCAGCTCTTCCGCGTTCCCATCCAAGCAGCCATTGGAGGGAAAGTGATAGCCCGTGAAACGATACGTGCCATCACCAAAAACGTTACAGCAAAATGCTATGGCGGAGATATCACACGGAAAAGGAAATTGTGGGAGAAGCAAAAGGAAGGCAAAAAACGGATGAAGGAGATTGGGAAGGTGAGCATTCCCCAAGGTGCCTTTATGAGTGTCTTAAAGTTAAATAATGAGTGATTCTAATGGTGGCCAATTCCGCTTCCCGCACTGACCTGAAAGAGATTGCTCCACAGGAAGGCCCGTTTTTCACTGATGCAGATCTTGTTTGCCTTCATGGCAATCGCCTTCCCCGCCATGTGGCTATCATCCCTGACGCCAATCGACGGTGGGCCCAAGCCCACTGCCTTCCATTCGTCAATGGATACCTTGAAGGCTGCCAGACGCTCATCAAAACCGCTCTTGCGGCAAAAGAGCTTGGCATTCCCATCCTCTCCGTATATTCGTTTTCGACCGAAAACTGGAAGCGCCCTGAAGACCAGATTCAGATGCTGATGCAGCTGTTTGACGTGCACTTAAACTTCTATGCAGACTCTCTTGTCAAAGCCGACATACGCCTTCAGATTATTGGTGATGTCGCACGTCTACCAACATTCTTGCAAAACACTATTGAAGAGGTGACGAGAAAAACAGCCGATGGAAGATCCCTAGATCTCGTCCTTGCAATGAATTATGGGGGCCGAGATGAGCTGGTACGCGCCTTCCGAAAACTTGCCACGCTGTATCGCGATGCAGACATCAAGGAGATCTCTGAAGAAACCGTCAGTAGAGCTCTTGACACACACCGCCTGCCAGATCCAGATCTTGTCATCAGAACAGGAGGCGAAGAGCGTCTTTCCAATTTTTTACTCTGGCAAAGCGGCTACTCGGAAGTATATACTGATCTAGCGCAGTGGCCTGACTTCTCACCGCACCATCTGCTCCGAGCGGTTCTGACCTACCAATCCCGTGCACGGAGATACGGGGGAACCTAAGGCTGCGCGTATAATTGTAATTTTTTACATGACGCCTATTATGACTTTTTTTACCTGGCCATCGATCAACTTTTGGCAACGCCTTCTCTATAGCTGTGCCTTTATTATTTTCATTGGCACTTTTATTGGCGTTTCACATATCCCGCACTACGAATGGCTGTTTATAGCTGGGGTTGCGGCCATTCAATTCGTGGCTTCCAAAGAATATGTCCATTTGTGTCATTTGAAAGGCTTTGCTCCAGCAGCAACACTTCTCTCTAGGTTTTCTTTAGGATATCTGTTCATCTATTCGCTCGCCACTCTGTATCCGAAATTCGCTCATCTTCCAATGTTTGTGCTGATATTCGGGGCCATGATCATGCCTTTTGCCCTTGCCAATAAACAGCAGGGCGCTATCGCCAACCTTGCGGTCACACTTTTTGGCTTTGTCTATATCGTGTTTCCTTTATGCTGCATCATCGACATCAATTTCCTTCCCCATCTCCCTGCTGATAGCTCAACTTCGTTCTGGATTACATGGCTTCTTGTCACCACAAAAGGCAGTGACATGGCCGCATATTTCTCTGGAAAGATCCTTGGCCGTCACCCTCTCGCCAGTGCTTTAAGTCCGAAAAAAACCATTGAGGGTGCGATAGGCGGAATTATTGGCGCTGCGGCGCTAAGTGCCTCGTTGCATCGCTTCTGGCACTATGCATCGCCCCAACTCCCTCTAGGGACATGGATCCTCCTAGGATGCATCGTAGGGGTCGCAGCGATGATCGGAGATCTCTCAGAATCCCTTCTGAAACGTGATGCTGGCGTCAAAGATAGCAACTCCATTCCGGGCCTTGGCGGAGTTCTTGACATCATCGACTCTGTTCTCCTCTCAGCGCCACTTCTCTATGTCTATCTAAGGGTCATGGGAGTCCTTGGACTGTAGTGCGATGTATTGAAAATAACTCAAACGATCCACCCGTCTGCGACCAGTTGGTCCGTTGACGATCGAGACGACGCTCATAGTGTGCTATGGGCTCGAGAAGGCGATCATCAACAGATCAATAGTCGCAAGCCAGCTTAGTGCCTAAAGAGCAGTTTTTGTATTCCCCAATTTGCAAACGAAATCAATATTGAGCCATAGATGAGGATGTGCGCAGGAACTGGCGCTATTCCAGCTAATAGTAAGACGCGGCCAGCAACGATACCTACTTTTGCCGCCGTCCTTACGCCCTTACATACCAGTAACATATTGGCCTTGCTCTCTATAGTCCCCACCAGTGTTGCTGCCTCGTCTACGGCATCTTCTCCACCCCTTTTCTGTAGTCTGCCTTGAAGAGAGACGATTTTTTTCTCGAGCCCCACTTCTTTCGCTAGACATAGCTTGGATTGGAGACGTTTCGGCTTGAGTTTTCCTAACTCTGTAAGGGCAAGCTGTGCAGCTTCAATCTTTTCTTCTGGCAAGGCTTCTGAAATCATGAGTCTTATCGATCGAAGATCAGAATTCAATTTTACTGTTTTTGCAAAGCTTTTAGCCGCAAGACAAATAGATACTGGTTTTAAAAATGGATTCACCACTTTGAATGCACGAATAGCATCGGTAGGGATAACCGGGGAGATGATACCAAAGTCATCGAGTAAACAATATATGGATAGAGCTCCAGCAACGGTCGATCGCGTTCCCTTGATGACGAATAAAAGGTCCATACCTTTTTTTGATTGGTCGTCAGTTGCTAGGCGACTCAGGTTTTTTGTCAGCTTTTTTATCTTCGGGGGAAATCTCAATATTTTCACAGCCTTCGTACATTTCAATGCTACCTTCAAAGGCTTCGGTATCTCGGTGTCAGTAACCATCTCACTCATTTTCACTGCAGCACGTAAGGCTTTCGAAATTTTTGTGGCACCAGCGGACGAAAAAGGGCTTTTTTCCTTCTTTTTCTCGATAATTACAGCTGGCGAATTACTATCTAAATCAAATATCTCTACCATAATATTGTCCTTATTTAAGGTATTGAATATTATTATCTAATGAAAATTAAATATGTGTAAATATTTTGTTCTACAGCAACAACAAAGACGCGCCAAGCCCAGCAACAACGAGGGAGAAACTTGGGTTTTATGCAGCTAACCACTAACATCTGACAATGCAGTTGCTCCAAGGGACATTTCATGATCATTACCGTTGACGGACCGGCAGGAACAGGCAAAAGTACTGTAGCACGGGAAGTGGCTCGCACACTCTCATACGCCTTCCTCGATACAGGAGCTCTCTATAGAGCCGTCGCCTATGCCCTTATCGTCTTCAAAATCAATTTGTCGAATGAAAAGGCGATAGCAGAATTCCTCGATGCAAACCCTCTTGATATCCTCACCCAAGGACAAGAAACGCGATATGTGATCGCAGGAATTGACGTGACACCCCACATACGTACACGCGAGGCCAGCAATGCCTCTTCCCTCATCTCTACATATGCTGTTGTTCGCTCTTTCCTGCTTCCCATCCAACGAGGTTTTGCCTTTCACCAGAACATTGTCTGCGAAGGTCGAGACATGGGCACCACTGTCTTCCCGAATGCTGAGGTGAAGATATTTTTGACAGCTCGGCCTGAAATACGCGCCCACCGGCGATTTCTAGAACTTCGCGGAACGACCTCAACTTCCTTCGAAGAGACCCAAAAAGAAATGTCAGAACGAGATCAAAGAGACTCTACACGGAGCATCTCCCCCCTCATGCAGCCTCACGATGCTTCTCTCATCGACACCTCAGACCTCTCCATCTTACAGGTCGTCGATAGAATCGTTGCCCTTGCACAGGCATTTCCTCATTGGGAACACTTCCAGCACCAGGCAGATATTGGAATACGAGGTATTGGCACCACCATTGCAGAAGCTTTTGCACAGGCAGCTTTAGCGCTTACCGCCGTCATCACAGACCCATCATCCGTCACTCCAAAGACCTCTATTACCATTTCAGTCTCCGCAGAAGACCTCGACGCATTGCTCTTTGACTTCCTCAACCTTGTGATCTACGAGATGGAGACGCGCCATATGCTCTTCTCTCAGTTTGATATCACCGTCACTGGATCACAGCTCAGAGCCACTCTCACTGGAGAGCCTGTCGACACATCAAAGCACCATCCTGCAGTGGAGGTCAAGGCAGCGACATACTATGAACTTCTCGTCTGCCACCAGTCGAATGACTCATGGTGCGCTCAATGCGTTGTCGATGTGTAATACTGGACTTTAGCCTTTTATGCAGACCAGCGGCACAAGTTTTGCCACCTTCTTGGAAAGGCCCGCGGCATCCGCTGCTTCGACAACGGCACTGACATTCTTATAGGCGTCAGGCGCCTCTTCGGCGATCCCTCGATAGGACTTACAACGGATGAGGATACCCTGTTTTTCAAGGTCAGACATGATCTGCCGACCCTCATACCGCTTTGTAGCTTGCGTCCGGCTCATTTGACGCCCTGCGCCATGGCATGAGGAGGAAAATGCTCGAGCCTCACTTTCGAGAGTCCCCGCAAGAATATAGGAAGCAGTGCCCATGGTGCCGCCGATGAGCACCGGCTGGCCAAAAGAGCGCAAAGACAATGGCAGCTCTAGATGACCCGGAGGAAGTGCCCGGGTGGCCCCTTTTCGATGGACAAAGAGCGTCATCTTCTTCCCGGCCACTTCATGCTCTTCTTCAAGGCATGTGTTATGAGATACATCATAGAGCAACGACAGCTCTGCCTGTGGGAAGATGCGAGAAAAGGCCTTCCGTGTCAAATGAGTCAATATCTGCCGGTTGGCAAGAGCGCAGTTAATCGCAGCTCGCATCGCTCCCAGATATTCCTGCCCTGTTTGCGAGAGGATCGGCGCACAGGCAAGCTCTCGATCAGAGAGAGAAATCCCGTTTTCCTGGGCAGCAATAAGCATCTTCTTGGAGTAGTCAGTCGCTACCTGATGCCCTAAGCCGCGTGACCCGCAGTGAACACTGATGACAATTTCACCCTTCTTCAGGCCATATGCAGCAGCTAGCACATCGTCATAGATATCTTTGATCTCTTGGATCTCCAAGTAATGGTTTCCCGATCCTAGGGTCCCCATTTCATCGCGCTGCCTATTTTTCGCATAGTCTGAGACAGCGGCCGGGTCTGCGCCATTGGCCTTTCCATGCATCTCAATCCGCTCTAAATCCGCTTGTACACCATATCCGTGATGAACCGCCCACTCCGCACCCCCGGCGAGCACGGCGTCTATCTGGCAAGCGTCTAACACAAGCTCTCCATGACTTCCAACGCCAGCGGGGATGATATGAAAAAGAGCGTCTGCAATTGCTCCCTTGTGGGGAGAAAACTCTTCCTTTGAAAGCCCTGTCACTATAGTCCTGACACCGCATGAGATGTCAAATCCAACACCTCCTGCAGAGACAACGCCTCCCTTCTGCGGGTCAAAGGCAGCCACGCCGCCGATAGGAAAGCCATACCCCCAATGAGCATCTGGCATCGCATATGATGCTTTGACAATGCCTGGCAGCGAGGCCACATTTGCTACCTGGTCGAAAACCTTGTCATCCATCTGAACTACAAGCTGTTCGTCCCCAAAGAGAATCCCTGGTACATGCATACCCCCTTGAGGCGCTATTCTCCACTCATATTCCGAAAGCTTCTCTAACTTCAACAGATCCATGGCGCCTCCTCAATACAGCACACAACATACTGCATCGTCTCTTGGATTTTAAACTGAAAAATGTTTACAGTTGCACCGGTTGGTCCCGACACGGGAGATATCAGCTAAAAATTGCTTTTTTACATCACTGACGGCGAATGATGCCATCAGGATCGACTTTGTACAAAGTCGAGATCAGGATGTAACCGATGTCTTACCGTCAAGAGATCGAAAAGAGGCGTGCTATGTTCTTTTATCTTTTTTATTCTGTGCGCTACAGCACTGTCCCAGATATATGCTCTATCGAGTCCCGAGGAAATTTTCACACACATCTATGACAACAAATTATGGGGACAAAATGAACAAGGCGAGGGCTTTTCGGGAGGAGGGGTTCGTAGCAGCTCAATAAATTGTGGACTTGTATCAGCGATTCCCGATGGGCCGTAACTTGTTGATAAAGAGTCTGTTGAAGATACGTCTCTCGTAGATTGTGTGGCTGATTTTCCGACTTCGTCGCTTAGATTTGGCACCCAGCTTTAGGGAACTTCTCCTGTAGAAGCATTCCTTGCTTCTTGGTCAAGG